>CAZHMV010000012.1:5538-67743 GCA_964532665.1 uncultured Anaerolineales bacterium | reverse complement strand
ACATCGATGGCCGGCGTCGGCTTGCTCTTGAACATTTCCAAATATTCAGCGGTGGAACGCGATGCGCGTACTCCTGTCCGGCGGCGGGACCGGGGGGCACGTCTACCCAGCCTTAGCCGTTATTGACGCGTTGAAGTCCACGCGGGCTCGGGGCACTGCTGGGGTCGAGACGCAGCAGGGCACCTCATCAATCAGTCTCGACCCCAGCTCCGTTGGCCCTTCGATCGGTTCAGGGCACCATGTCGAGCTGCTCTGGGTCGGCGGTCACGCCGGCGTGGAGGCCGATGTGGTGCCCCGAGCCGGGATACCGTTTGAAGCGATTGATGTGGCTGGCTTGAGGGGCATGGCTGCGCTGCAACTGGCGCGCAACCTGATACTCCTCATCCGGGGCATACAACAGGCATATCGTATCACCCGTCGTTTCCAGCCGGATGTGATCTTTGTCACCGGGGGGTACGTGAGCGCACCGGTAGTACTGGCCGGCCGTGCCAGACGAGTGCCCATTGTGATCTATCTGCCGGACATCGTTCCCGGGCTGGCAATTCGCAGCCTGGCCCGACTGGCGACGCGCCTGGCGGTGTCGTTCGAGGAGTCGTGCCAGTACCTGCCGCAGGATAAGGTCGTTGTGACCGGCTATCCGGTCCGGCGCGAACTGTTTACGGCGAATCAGGCTGCGGCGCGGAAGAACTTGGGCCTTGATCCGGCCCTGAAGACGCTGCTGATCTTCGGTGGCAGCCGTGGTGCGCGCCGCATCAACCGGGCCGTGGCAGACGCTTTGGAAGAAGTTCTCCGCCTGGGGCAGGTGGTCCACGTCAGCGGCCGGCTGGACATCGCAGACATGGAACGACGGCGCGAGGGGCTGCCGGCGGCGCTGAGAAGTCGGTATCACCTGTTCGCCTACCTGCACGCGGAGATGATCGACGCGCTGGCGGCCGCCGACTTGGTCGTTTCCCGGGCCGGCGCGGCCACGCTGGGCGAGTTCCCGGCGGCGGGTGTGCCGGCGGTGCTGGTCCCGTATCCGTACGCCGGCGCACATCAGGCCAACAACGCAGCGGTACTGGCGGAGGCCGGCGGTGCCATCGTGGTCCCCGATGCTGAACTGACCGGCGAGCGGCTGGTGGCCACGGTGCATCGGTTGGTGACCGATGAGGCGCGCCTGGCAGACATGCGGGCCAGCATGAGCCGGCTGGCTCGACCCGACGCCGCCCGGCAGATTGCCGGCTTGCTGTGGGAAGAAGCTCGGGCTCAATAGAAGCAGGAAAGAGAATTGTCAGTGAGCGGTATGATGCCCATCGTCGCTTCCGGCGGGGACGGGATGATTGGGGCGCTCCTGGGAGAGGGAACCGTCCAGTTGATGCCCCTGGAAGTAATCGTTCTCTTTTCCATTGTATTCATCGTAGTGGGGTTCATACGCGGAGTCCGATCCGAAGCCTGGATCACCACGTTCATCCTGATTGCCTTCGCAGTCCTGCGGATTGCGGGTGATACATTGATAACCTATACCAATCGGATCTACCGGCTAACACGTTTTGCCCTGGCCGGCGGGATTATCGCCGAGAACCCGGTGGAAATCTGGCAGCAGTTTGCCGACAAGCCGCCGCTCATCGAAACCGAGGTGGAGAAATTGCTGTTTCGCATGGCGCTGTTTCTGGCGCTCTATCTATTCGGGTTGATTCTCGGGCGCTTTACGGTGAAGCGCACGCTGGTACCGGTGGGCTTTCAACTGATCCGCAAGCTGCCCGACCTGGGCGAACGATTCCTGGGGGCCGTGTTGGGAGGCGTGAATGGATTCCTGATTGCCTTCTTCGTGCTCCCACAAGTGCTGCCGGCCGAGAAGGAAACCGTCATTGTCATACCGAAAACGAGCGTCGTCACAGACTTCATGACAGAGAATTTGGCCAACGTCGCCTTTGTCGTTCTGATCATCATTATCCTGATGGGACTGATGGCGACCGGAGGCATTCGACAGCGCGGATAGTGGAGCCAGCCAGTGGGTCCCATTGAATTCTATTTCATCACGCTCGTTCTGGTGTTCGGCGTGGTAGGCTGGATTCGCACCTTTCCTAAGGAACTTGGCGTGACAACCGTTGTCCTGTTCGGAATGTACATCCTGGCTGCATTCAGTGAGCGGCTGCTAGACCTGCTCAACCAGATGTACGCGTTCCAGGGAACGCCCGGAGAAGGGATAATCGTCTTTAACATCTACCTGTTGTTTATGTTGTTTATCACCCTCATTTCGTATGAGGGTGAAACGCTGGCGTTTGCCGGCCGTCCCCCACCGGGGATTAGGGGCGTGCTGCTCAACATCGGCAGCGGATTGTTCAACGGCTATCTGGTCATCGGCACGATATGGTTCTATCTGGATGAACTCGACTATCCGATACGCCGATGGGGACTCTTCACACCACCGCTTAGCGACTTTGCCAAGACGCTGGTGCAACTGCTGCCGCAGAATATTCCGCCAGAGGGGCGTGCTGATGAGTACTTTCTGGCATTGGCGGTATTGTTGGTCATTCTGCGGGTAATTCGATAGCAAGAAGACGATGATCTCAGTTCCACACATCCACTTTGTTGGAATCGGCGGCATCGGGATGAGCGGCCTGGCCAGGGTTTTGCTCGAGGCCGGCTACTCTGTCTCGGGCTGCGACCGGCAGCGGTCCCGCATCACGGATCGTCTGGCCAGTCTGGGTGCCACCGTCTATGAAGGGCACGCCGCCGGCCACATCGTGGGAACGGACCTGTTGGTGATTTCATCGGCCATTCCAGAGGACAACCCGGACCTGGCAGAGGCCAGGCGGCGCGCAATTCCTGTGGTCAAGCGGGCAGAGCTGCTAGGCCACCTGATGAAGGAAAAGCGGGGCGTGGCCGTCGCCGGCACCCATGGCAAAACGACTACCACCGGTATGATCGCCTGGGTTCTAGGGGAGGCCGGCCTGGATCCCACGATCTTCGCCGGCGGGGAACTGGTCAACCTGGACACGAACGCCAGGCGGGGCCAGGGGCGATACGCCGTCGTTGAGGCCGACGAATATGACTATGCTTTCCTGGAACTGGAGCCAGAAGTGGCTGTGATCACCAACATCGAGGCTGACCATCCCGACATATTCGAGAATCTGGACGCCGTGGTAAACGCGTTCGCGGAGTTCCTGAAACGAGTTCAGCCGGGCGGCTACGTT
Source organism: uncultured Anaerolineales bacterium (assembly GCA_964532665.1). Classification (GTDB taxonomy): domain Bacteria; phylum Chloroflexota; class Anaerolineae; order Epilineales; family JAANWY01; genus CAZHMV01. The sequence continues at coordinate 64,567 of CAZHMV010000012.1, read as the reverse complement.
GTGGCGTGTGTGGACAGTCCACAGGTTCAGCGCCTGGCGGCTCATCGGGAAAACGTGATCACATACGGTATGAAACAGCCGGCTGAATGGCAGGTGGCTGACATTACCGTCAACGGGCAGGGACAAACCTTCCACGTGCATCACCATCAGCAGCCGGTCGGTGAGTTCCGGGTTCGCCTGCCGGGGATTCACAATGTTTCCAACGCGCTGGCGGCCATTGCAGCCACATCGGCCATTGGGATCGATCTGGACGTGATCCGCGAGGCCCTGGCCGGCTTCCGTGGCACACGACGACGCTTTGAGGAAAAGGGCGTCGTTCGGGACATCACGATCATCGACGACTACGCGCATCACCCAACCGAGGTTCGGGCAACTCTGGCGGCCGCGCGACAGCGCTACGGCGAACAGACCATCTGGGCGGTATTCCAGCCGCACACCTACAGCCGCACGCGGGCACTGCTGAATGACTTCGCCGGCAGCTTCTCCGACGCCGATCACGTCATCGTCACCGACATCTACGCGGCACGGGAGCGGGACACGCTCGGCGTGCACGCGAGAGACCTGGTCGATGAAATGATCCACCCAGGTGTGGAGTACATTGCGGACCTGGAGGACGCAGCCGGCTACCTGGCAGGCCACCTGGCCCCCGGCGATGTGGTGCTCACTCTGGGAGCCGGCGACGTGTGGAACGTGGGTGAGCGCGTGCTGGAGCTCTTGGCACTCAACCAGTCATCAGTGATCAGTAACCAGTCATCAGCCATCCCCATCACTGATGACTGATCACTGAATACTGATCACTGGTTACGGAAATGACGGGTTCAACGGCACTCTAGATCGAGGATAGTGAGGCAAAGCTATGATCGTGACAAGACCAGTAACCGTACTTTCGCCGCTCGACAAGCTCTTGAGGGCTGCGCGAGATCGTGGGCTAACTGCGCCGGTTCGCCGGAACGAGCCCATGGCGCTCCACACCTCGTTGCGGGTTGGTGGGCCGGCTGATCTCTTCGTCCAGGCGCTGACCCTGGAACACCTGATGGGGTGGGTCACCGCGGCACGGGATTGGGACATGGTGCCCCTCATCCTGGGGCACGGATCCAACATCCTGGTCTCGGATGAAGGGATCCGAGGGATCGTCATCGAGAATGACTGTGGGGCGTACGAGCTGCGCGTGCACGGGAACAACGGCGGCCTTTCGGCCACGCTGTATGCCGAATCGGGGGCCTCGTTGCCGGGGCTCGCGTACCGCACGGCGCGCCAGGGTTGGGCTGGCCTGGAGTGGGCCATCGGGATTCCGGCGTCAGTCGGTGCGGCGGTGGTCAACAACGCCGGCGCACACGACGGCGACACCGCTGGTGCTCTGGTGCAGGCTACCATTCTGGGCGAGCGCGGCACAGTCTACCGGGCCACACCCGACAGCCTGGACTTCGCGTATCGGCGCAGCCGGCTGAAAGGGGGCCGCTGCCGCGAGGTGGTGTTGTCGGCGGAGTTTGCCCTGCATCGCGAAGACCCCCGGGAGTTGGCGTTGCGAATGGCACGCTATACGGAGCATCGCCGGCGCGCCCAGCCGACAGAGCCCAGCGTCGGGTCGATCTTCATGAACCCACCGGGGGATTACGCCGGCCGTCTGATCGAAGCTTGCGGCTTGAAGGGCACGCAAATCGGCGGAGCCATGATCTCGCCGAAACACGCCAACTGGATCATCAACACCAACGGCGCGTCGGCCAGCGATATTATGAGCCTCATCACCTTGACCCGAGATGAGGTCTACAAGCAGTTTGGCATCGAGTTGACGCTCGAGATCGAGCCTGTGGGTGAGTGGAAGAGAACGTGAAGCGCAAAACGTGAAACGTGAGGCTTAGACCGAGCGTCACGGTCGTTGTGCATCACGTTTTGCGTTTCGCGTTTTGCGTCTCTTCAAAACAGACGTGAGATTTGAGCATGGCCCGATCATCGCGCAAGCGGCGTACTTACGACGTGATCATCACGCGTGAGGTGCTGGGCATTCGGCAAAAGCCGAAAAAGCGCCGGCGAGCCTTTCCGAGAGTGCGGTTGTTGAGCGTGCCGCTTCTGGTCGGCGTGCCTGTGGCCCTGCTTTACCTGCTGACTGCACCTGTCTACACCGTACACGGTGCGGCAGTCCGTGGCAACACGCTGGTCGAGGCCCAGGCTATCTACCGGATGAGTATGGTGGATGGCCAGAATCTGTTTCGGCTCAACACCCAGGCCGCCGCAGAGGCGATTGAGCGATTACCTTATGTTAAACGAGCCTGGATTCGCACCCGATTGCCGGCCCGGGTCGCCATTGTCGTCGAGGAGTACCAGCCGCGCTGGGAATGGGTTGCCGGCAATAACCGGTTCTGGATCGATGAAACCGGGAACATCCTGCCCTACAACGGCTCGCTGGAGGGGGCACTGATCGTCGTGGACCCGTCGGGTCGGCCACTGCCCGTCGGGTCGAGTCTCGATCCGCGCCTGGTAGGGATGATGGATGCTCTAAGCCGGCTGATGCCCGACGTGAAGCAGGTCACGTATGACGAGGGCCTGGGGTTTGTACTCACCGTAGGTCCAGGGTGGCCGGTGCGCATTGGTGATAATCCGGATGGATTGGCCGCGAAGATCAGTATTCTGAACTCGTTGTTGCCGGAACTTATGCAACAGAACCAGGAGGTCGATTTCATCGATCTACGCTATCCGGAACAACCCTACTATCGACTTAAGCGGTGAGACCTTTAGGGTTTCAAAAACCCTAAAGGTCTGAATTAACAAGCAGAGGACTGAGACCATGGACGGCACTATCATCGGTATCGATGTTGGCACGACAAAGGTGTGTACCCTGATCGGTCAGCCTGATCCGGACGGCGCTGTCCGCATCGTCGGACTCGGGATTGTACCGTCGGCTGGCCTACACAAGGGCATTGTCGTGAATGTGGAAGAGGCCACTGCGGCCATTGCTGCCTCCGTAGAAGAAGCCGAGAAGGTCTCTGGCCAGACTATCGAACGGGCCTACGTGGGGGTGACAGGTGAACATATCAGCTCCATGAATAGCCGGGGGACCATTCCCATTGGCTATGGCAGCCAGCCCATCACGTCGGGCGACGTCAAGCGGGCGATTGAGGCGGCGCAGAGCATTGCGATTCCTCATAACCGGCGGATGGTGCACGTGATCCCCCGAGGCTACATTGTGGATGGCCAGGATGGCGTGCGCGATCCGGTCGGGATGCGAGCTTTCCGGCTGGAGGTGGAAGTCCACATTGTGACAGCAGCCGTGGCGTCGCTCCACAACCTGGTTCGGTGCGTGGAGCGGGCCGGCATCGAGGTGATCGACCTGGTGCTTGAGCCCATGGCATCGGCCGAGGCTGTCCTGAGCTCTGCAGAACGGCAGATGGGCGTTGTGTTGGCCGACATCGGGGGTGGCACGACGGATGTCGCCGTATTCCACGACGGCACGGTGGTACACACCGCCGCGTTGCCGGTGGCCGGTCACCAGCTTACCAACGATCTCGCGGTCGTACTCCGTACACCTATGGAGGCCGCCGAACTGATCAAGATGCGCTACGGGCATGTGATTCCGGGCAAGCAGGATGGGGCCGAACCGGTCGATGTTTCCGGCTTCGGCGACGAAGGCCCATACAATGTGCCCCGAGAGTACATTGCGCAGATCCTCCAGGCGCGAGTTGGCGAGATTCTCCACCTGGTCGATCGGGAGATGAAACGCTCCGGCTACGATGGATTGCTGCCGGCCGGCGTGGTGCTTTGCGGCGGATCCACGGAGTTGACCGGGTTCAAGGAGCTGGCTCGTCATACGCTGGAGATTCCGGTTCGCATTGGCACGCCCCGGGGAATGAGTGGGCTGAGCGACGCCGTGAATGGGCCGGCGTATGCTACCAGCGTGGGCCTTCTGTTGTGGGGGTTGCGCCACGGCGAGGACGTTGTGATTCACACCAACGGTCACCGGCCGGCGGCCAACCAGGCCCTCGGGCGCTTCCTGGGTTGGGTACGACAGGCCTTCTTCCCACAAAGGTTGGAAGATTGATGGTTGGAAAGTTGCGGGTTGAAGGTTGCGGGTTGCAGGTTTCAGGTTACGCGCTAACCTGGAAACCTTCAACCTTTAGCCTGCTAACCTGCAACTTGTACCACCTCCGAGAGAGGGGTGGGCGGGAGGGCAGACCCGCCCACCCCAGACTCACCGGAGGGTGGGGGGGTAGAAGGTTAGAAAGTTAGAATGATGAAGATTGCACGTTGCGGGTTGCAGGTTTCAGATTGCTAGCTAACCTGGAAACCTTCAACCTTTAACCTGCAACTTGTACTACCTCCGAGAGGGGGTGGGCGGGAGGGCAGACCCGCCCACCCCAGACCCACCGGGAGGTGAAGGTTGGAAAGTTGAAGGTTGCAGATTTCAGATTGCTGGCGAACCTGGGAACCTTCAACCTGTAACCTGTAACTGTTCATGAGAAAGGAGCAGCACAATGGATTACCTACAGGGGACCGAGAGCTTCGCCGCCATCAAGGTTGTTGGCATCGGCGGCGGCGGCTCGAACGCCGTGAACCGTATGATTGCTGAGGGGCTGAACGGCGTAGAGTTCATTGCTGTCAACACAGATGCCCAGGCCCTGCTGCTTTCCCAGGCCGAGACGCGCATCCGGATTGGCGACAAGCTGACTAAAGGACTCGGGGCCGGCGGCCGCCCGGAGGTCGGGGAGAAGGCGGCCGAGGAGAGCCGTGAAGACCTGTCTCAGGCCCTGCGGGGCACCGATATGGTGTTCATTACCTGTGGTCTGGGCGGCGGCACGGGCACAGGCGCGGCCCCAATCGTGGCGGAGATTGCCAGAAAGGCCGATGCACTGACCATTGGCGTGGTGACCAAGCCCTTCCGGTTTGAGGGCCGGCCACGCAAGGAGATCGCCGAGGACGGATTGGAGAAGCTCAAGGAGCATGTGGATACCCTCATTGTGATCCCCAATGACAAGTTGCTCGAGTTGGGCGACAAGCGCCTGACCTTTGAGGCTGCATTCCGCGCCGCAGACGAGGTGTTGCATCAGGGCATCCAGGGTATCTCTGAGCTGATCACCGTGCCCGGTCTGATCAACCTGGATTTCGCTGACGTACGGACCATCATGTCCGACGGCGGAGCAGCCCTCATGGCCGTGGGGCGAGGCCAGGGCGAGACGCGGGCCCTGGATGCGGCCCGGCAGGCCATCGCCAGCCCCTTGCTGGACGTGACGATCAACGGAGCCAAAGGGGTCCTGTTCAACGTCACGGGTGGTAGCGATCTGACGCTGATGGAAGTCAGCGAGGCGGCTGAAGTCATCGGTGAGATGGTCGATCCGAATGCCAACATCATCTTTGGCGCTGTCATCGACGAAACCATGCAGGACGAAGTCCGGATTACGGTCATCGCCACCGGCTTCGATGCTGAGGCAAAAACGCTGCATTTGCCGGAAAACGTACGTCCCTTCCCGACACCCCACTTCGACCAGGACGACCTGGATGTGCCGACGTTCCTGCGGAATCGCCGGCGGGCAGCCAGATAGGACAACGGAAGATGGAGAGCAGAAAGTGGAAGGGGAAGTTTGGAATCCAGCTCCCCCTTTCCACACCTCCCTCCTGCTTCACGCCGAAAGCCGGCGGGCACTTTTAAGGTAAATTTTAAGCTTGCAGCCTTGAATTTGGTGCCGTTTTGTGGTAAACTAGTATGTGCATTGACACCACATGTTGTGGTAATTACATAGACTCCACCACCATATATTGTGGTGCCCTGCCCGGTTCATCACGACAGGTACCTGGCGTTACTCGGGTACCTGTTTTTCCCCGTCTAAGCAGGAGGCTCCGAAGAAATGAAGTGTCCATATTGCATCCAGGGCCATTCCAGGGTGGTTGATACGCGTGACGTGGGTGACGGTGTTCGTCGCCGACGGGAATGCCAGGCCTGCGGCCAGCGATTTACGACGTACGAACGCGTCGCTTCCATCAATTTGATCGTTGTGAAACGGGATGGCCGGCGAGAAGATTTCAGTCGGGATAAACTGCTATCAGGGCTGCGCACCGCTTGCCACAAGCGCCCAATTCCCACCGATACATTGGAGCAAACAGCAGCCGAAATTGAAGCGAAACTATACCGCCTGGGCAAGGCCGAGATTCCAAGCGAAGTGGTCGGCGAACTCGTCATGGAACGGTTGCGCGAGTTGGATGATGTTGCCTACGTGCGGTTTGCGTCCGTCTACCGTCGCTTCCATGACGTCGATACCCTGGTGGCAGAGATTGATGCTTTGAAACAACGCAAGCAGCGCGAAGAAGAGATGAAGCGGCAGATGAGGTTGGCCCTGTAATGGCACTGCCAGAAGGATTTGTGGCGTAATGTTGGAAAACCCCGTGGCGGAAAAGGACAATCAAGACCCGAAGCTTTGTCTGACCGATAACGCTCGGGCTGTTCTGGAAAGGCGCTATCTTCGGAAGGGTGAGGATGGCAAGCCGATTGAGACGGTTGAGGAGATGTTCCACCGTGTGGCGAGCACAGTGGCCGGCGTGGACGCGGACTACGGCCAGGATGCCGGGCGAACAGCACAGGATTTCTATGATCTGCTGACCACCCTGCGATTCTTTCCCAACTCGCCGACTTTCACTGGTGCCGGCACGCCCCTCGGCCAGCTCGCGGCCTGCTTCGTCCTGCCCATCGAGGACGACATGGGGCGCGACCCGGCCGGCATCTTCTCCACTCTGCGTGCGGCCGCATTGATCCAGCAGACCGGCGGCGGCAACGGCTTCGCCTTCAGCCGGCTGCGCCCGCGCGGTGACATTGTCAAGACCAGCAACGGTACCGCCACCGGGCCGGTCGGTTTCCTGCGCGTGTACGACAAGGCCTTCGGCGAGGTGGCGCAAGGCGGAACGCGTAGGGGGGCGAACATGGCCGTCCTGCGCGTCGATCATCCAGACATCCGGGATTTCATCCGATGCAAGGCGCGCGAAGGCGATGTTACTAACTTCAACATCTCCGTCGGCATCACCGACGATTTCATGCGCGCCGTTCAGAACGATGAGGACTTCGACCTGGTGAACCCGCGCGATGGCTCTGTCTGGGAGACCGTCCGTGCCCGCGACCTTTTCGACGAGATTGTCAAATACGCCCATCACAACGGTGAGCCCGGTGTTCTCTTTCTGGACACTGCAAACCGGGAAAACCCGGTTCCCCATCTCTACAAACTGGAGGCAACAAACCCGTGCTTTGTCGGGGACACGCGCATTGCAACGTCACAGGGGCTCCTGACCATTGCCGAGATGGCAGACATGGTGGCGTGCTTCCACGTAGCAACCGACGATCGCGCGCCGCTGGGCGGTCGGGGCAAAGCAGCGCAACGTCCGGGTATTGTGCTACGGGCAGCGTCGCCGGCCTGGAAAACCCGAGAGAACGCACGCGTTCTGCGACTGGAAACGAAGCAAGGCTATCAGGTTGTAGCCACACCTGACCATAAATTCCTGACCTCAGACCGCGGATACGTCGAGTTGCAGGAGTTACGGGTTGGCGATAGGGTTCTCCTCCAGTCAGAGGAGGGGGCCTGGAGCCAAACCTATGAGCTACCTAACCGTGTCCATGTCGAAAAAGCACTGGTCGCTATGGCCCACGGCGGTGACCATGCTAGTGGGAGCACAGTGACCCGACGTGATTTTGCCGATCAATACTCGAACGTTCCTACGCGCTGGTCACAGGAATTGGGTCGCGTGGTGGGATGGCTGGTCGGAGATGGTTGGCTGAGTGCGGCGAGCAATGCCCCCGTCGGGATGGTGTTTGCCAATACTGAGGTTCGTGAGATGGTCCACGGGTACCTGCGGGAGTGGTTTGGCGATGGTCATCTGGTCGATCGTGGGAGCCACGAGCAACTAACCTATGGCCGGCTACCTTACGAGTTTTTCACCTCTCTTGGCGTCTTGGCGGTTCCGGCTACCCACAAGCGTGTGCCAGAGAGCATCTGGTCAGCACCCCGTGAAGCCGTCGTCGGTTTCCTGCAGGGTTTGTTTACCGCGGATGGTTCCGTTCAGCGCAATGACGCGAAGCAGGACTGTACCGTACGCCTGGCAAGTTCCTCCCGTGACCTTCTTCGTGACGTCCAATTGCTGTTGTCCAATTTCGGCATCATTTCGCGCATATATCACCGGCGCAGTGCTCAGCGTCGTCCTATGCCCGATGGTCACGGGGGCCTGAAAGAATACCAGACCCAGGACCAGTATGAACTTGTCATCGGCAAATCTAACCGTGATCGGTTTGCCCGATTGATCGGCTTCATCTCCGAAGAGAAGCAGACAAAACTTACTAGCTTCATTGATGGCATGTCGCGTGGACCGTATTGCGAGAGATTTATTGATACGGTCACAAACGTTGAGGATGCCGGATCTGCCGATGTCTACGATCTCACGGAGCCAGCCACGCACAGCTTGCTCGCCAACGGAATCGTTGCTCACAACTGTGGTGAACAGTGGCTCGGCCCACACGAGAACTGCTGTCTCGGGTCGATCAACCTGGCTCAACACGTGACCGAACAGGGCAACATCGACTGGGAGAAGCTGCGGGACAGCGTCGAGCGGGCGACACACTTCCTGGACAACGTGGTCAACGCCAATAAATACGTGCCGGCTGTTCCCGAGCTCGAAAGGGCAGCCTACAACGCCCGGCGAATCGGCCTGGGCATCATGGGCCTGGCGGACCTGATGTACCACCAGGGCGTTCGCTATGGCAGCGAAGACGGTGAGGAGCTGGCAGCTCAGGTCATGGAGTTTGTGCGATTCCACTGCATGAAAACCTCCATCGAGCTGGCACGCCGGCGTGGCCCGTTCCCGGTTATCAAGGGCAGCATCTACGACCCCGAGGACCTCAAGTGGAAACCGCCGGCCCCGCTCACCCCCTACAGGCGGGACTTTGGCCGGCCTCCATTGGACTGGAATGAGATCGTTGAAGGCATCCGGCACTACGGCATCCGCAACGCCGCTCAGACGACTGTCGCTCCGACCGGAACGATCGCCACCGTGGCCGGCTGTGAGGGCTACGGCTGTGAGCCGGTGTTTGCCCTGGCCTACACCCGTCACGTTCAGGACGGTGACCGGGAACTGGACTTGCAGTACACCAGCCCGCTGTTCCGGCAGGCTCTGATCGAGGCCGGCATTGACGAGGAGGCGCGGCAGGCCATCTACGATGAGGTCATGCGGACCGGCACCTGCCAGCACATCGAGGCTGTCCCCGAGCACATCCGATACACCTTCGTCGTGGCCAATGACATCACGCCCGAAGAACATGTGCGGATGCAGGCCGCGATCCAACGCTTTGTTGATAACAGCATTTCGAAGACCAGTAACTTCCCGGCCACAGCCACTGAAGAGGATGTGGCCAAAGCCTACATGATGGCCTGGGAGTTGGGATGCAAGGGGCTCACCGTGTACGTTACCGGCACTCGGGAAAAGGTGGTCCTGGAGACGAAAGAAACGCTGGAAGCAAAGCAGGAAACCGATGCTGCTTTGCAGCCGGCGGTTGACTTGAACGGCGGCTTTATCAAGAAGCCACGTCCGCGGAAACTGCGCGGCTACACCTACAAGCAAGCTACGCCGCTGGGAACGGCATACGTGCATGTGACTGAGGATGAAGAGGGACACCCCTTCGAGGTCTTCCTCAACGTTGGCAAGGGGGGCAGCGATACCTCCGCAGCGGCCGAAGCCATTGGCCGGCTGATCTCCCTGGTATTGCGCCTGCCATCGCCGAGGTCGCCGGAGGAGCGCCTGCGCGAGGTGATCGCCCAGCTATCCGACATCGGTGGCGGGCGCACATTGGGCTTTGGCGCTCATCGTGTTGCATCACTGCCCGACGGTGTGGCTCAAGCCCTGGCGGAGCACCTGGGCCAGCCGGCAGTCCCCGCTCCACCGCTGTCCTCCGAGCCGGCGGGCAACGGAGCCGCAAGGTTCACCGATGACTACTGCCCTGAATGCGGGCAGGCGACTTTGGCCCGCGAAGAGGGTTGCCGCAAATGCTATTCCTGCGGGTTCAGCGAATGCTAACCTAGACATATTCCCTATCGAGCGCACGTGGTCGCCCGACCACACCGCGCGCACCTCCGATGGCAATGGGCGGGGCAGGGCAGGCCTCGCCCATTGTCGCTCTCCGCGGCACATTGCCTGGATGCACCAAATGTGCTAGAATCGACGCTGTGTCATTCCAGGCACAACAAGGGGTTAGAGACTCAGTAGATCCAAGAATGCTCTAGCTGGACCACAGTCCAGCGGCTAAAAAGCGGACTGTGGTCCGCTTTAAGCTCAGAATTTGGATCTACTGAGACTGGATATTGGAGATTAGGGACCGGTACGCCAACAGCAAGAGCTTGCCCTGAGCCCTATCGAAGAGTCTCCTGACCGCCGCCGTGTGGGGGTCTTCGTCCAGTGGGGGCTAAAGCAGCGAGGATACCTGAACACCATGTTCCGAACACGCGAGGAAATCGAGGAATTCGAACGAGCGTGGCTGGCACCCTATGCCGAAAAGGCAGCCGACAGTCGGGGGCGCGATTACCCGAGTGAGGAGCATCCCTACCGGACGGCCTTTCAAAAAGATCGTGATCGCATCATTTATACCACCGCCTTTCGCCGGCTGCAATACAAAACCCAGGTCTTCGTCAACTACGAAGGCGATTACTATCGCACCCGGCTGACCCACACCAACGAGACATCCCAGATTGCGCGCACCGTCGCCCGGGCGTTGCGCGTCAACGAAGACCTGGCCGAGGCCATCGCCCTGGCCCACGATCTCGGGCACTCGCCCTTCGGCCACTCCGGCGAGATCACGCTGGACCGCCTGATGCTGGAACGCATGGGGCGAGACCCGACGGATCCGGCCAACCAGGGGTGCGGCTTCAACCACACCGTGCAGACACTGCGGACCGTTGAGCAACTGGAGAAACGCTGGACAGCATTCCGGGGGCTAAACCTGACGTGGGAGACGCGCGAAGGGATTGTGAAGCATGCCACCGAATATGACGAGGTCGGACCTGAGTGGCGAGATCGGTTTGAGCCCGACAGGCGTGGTTCCATCGAGGCCCAGATTGTCAACTATGCCGACGAGCTCACGTACAGCGCCCACGACCTGGACGACGGTTTGCGGTCGGCCATGCTGAGCCCGGATATGCCGGCCCTCCAGCAAGTCACCCTGTGGCGGAAAGTGATCGCAGCGGTCAACGAGCCGTACTCCGAACTCACCCGGCACCGGCTGGTCCGCGAACTCATCAATCGCCTGATCACCGATCTGGTGGAGACCAGCGCGGCGCGCATCGCCGCCGCCGCGCCGGCCAGCCCGGAGGATGTGCGTAACTACCCCGAGAACCTGGTCAGCCTGTCGCCGGCCATGGATGCAAAAGTGCGCGAGCTCAAAGACTTTCTCTACGCCAACCTCTACCACCACCCCCGCGTGATCCGCATGTTTCGCAAGGCAGAGCGCACCGTCACAGCGCTTTTCGAGGCATTTGAAGAGGACTATCGCCAGCTCCCGCCCAAGACGCGCGACCGGCTTCTGGAAGCGGACCCCGATGCCCGGGTCGGTGGCCCGCTGTCACTGTCGGCCTATCGCGTCATCGCTGACTACATTGCCGGCATGACAGACCGATTTGCCTTGCAGGAATACAAACGCCTGTTTGACCCATACGAGCGAGCATAATCATCATGGACTTCTTTCAAGCCATCATCCTCGGTATCGTCCAGGGGGCGACCGAGTTTCTTCCGGTCAGTAGTTCCGGCCATCTCGTATTGCTGCCCTGGCTATTGGACTGGCCGGCATCTGGCCTGGTGTTCGACACCATGGTGCATTGGGGCACTCTCGTGGCAGTGGTTGTCTACTTCCGCGACGATCTGTTGGCCCTGGCGCTGGCCTGGCTGGCCAGTGTCCGCGAGCGGAGCATGGGATCGGACCCACAGCGCCGGCTGGCGTGGCTCATCCTGATCGGCAGCGTCCCGGCTGGCTTGGCCGGCTTCCTTTTCCAGGATTTCTTCGAGAGCCTCTTCGGTCGCCCGAACTGGGCGGCTGCCTTCCTGCTGATCACCGGCTTGCTGTTGGTCGCCAGTGAGCGCTGGCACCACCGCCATCTGGGTAAGGGCGAGGCAGGTGGGATAACGTCTTTGCCTGGATCGAAAGGTTCCAACCCGCTTGCCTCTCCCTCGTTTGCCTCGCCCCTGCCGGCGTGGGACCTCACGGTAACTGGCGCGCTGTTCATCGGGTTGGCCCAGGCCTTGGCCATCGCGCCCGGCATCTCCCGCTCGGGTGCGACGATTGCAGCCGGCCTGCTCGTCGGCCTGAGCCGGCGGGAATCGGCTCGATTCTCATTCCTGTTGGCCACGCCGGTCATTTTTGGGGCTGGCGCTCTCAAGCTGCTGGACCTGATGGGAAACGGTACAGCGTCAGCCCAGACACCGATGCTGGTGCTTGGGTTTATCGTGGCCGGCATCACCGGCTACCTGGCGATCCGCTTTCTCCTGGACTACCTGCAACGCCACACGCTGTACATCTTCGCCGCCTATTGCTGGATAGTGGGACTGGGCGGGCTGGTTGTGTATTGGCTGAGGTAGCGAAAGGGGGGCTCGGAGGAACTCGGAGGAACTCAGAGGAACTCGGGGGAACTGAACTCCATCCGAGTTCCCCCGAGTTCCTCTGAGTTCCTCTGAAACCAAGATATGCGCATCCCGATCAGGCTGTTGTGCAACTGTATTCTCGTCCTGGGGCTGACCGGCTGCGCCGGCGCAACGCCGACGCCGCCGGCGCAGCCGATTGAACTTCGCCTCGCCACAGTGCCCCACCTCAGCCGGCTCGCCCAGGACCTGTCGCGGGCTTTCTCTCAGAAGTATCCCTTTGTTTCCTTTCAAGTCAGCGTGATGTCCGCTAAAGACGCCATGGACGCCGTCGCCAGCCGGAACGTCGATGTCGCTCTGGTAGCAGAGCCTCTCGATCCTGAGCGTCGCGACTTGAAATCGACGCAGATCGGAGAGCGGGCGGTTGTGCTGGCGGTGCACCCCTCGAACCCCGTCGAAACGTTGACCTGGGACCAGGTGCGCGACATCTTCTCCGGGCGTGTGTGGGATTGGGCAGCAGTTGACCCCCGGTGGCAAACCCGGGAGATTCTGGTGGTGAGCCAGCAGGCAGGGGCCGTGTCGCGGCGGGCATTCGAGGAGCAGGTGATGGAGGGCACGCGGGTCACGCCCCGGGCCGTAGTAGCCACGGGCGACGCCGTCGCCGGCAAATTGATTGCCGACGCGCCGGCCTCCATCGGCTACCTGTTGGCCGGCGTGGCCGATGACACCGTGAAGGTGTTGAGCATCGGTGGCACGACCCCAACCACGTCGATGGAGAAGTCAGCAGCCTGGCCCATCACGCGCCCCATCAACCTGGTGGTCCACATCGATGCCAACGTCTATGTGTTGGATTTTGTTGATTTCAGCAGAGGCTAGCTCTATGCAAACAGTGTCCCTTTCCACTATGTGGCTCCAACGCCGCTTTGACCACCTGGTTCCGTTCTTCGACGCCGGCCACGAGATGGGCTTCCAGGCTTTTGAGTTCAGCCACATCCTGTACCCGCGCTTTTTCGATGGCGTGGAGCCTGGCAACTACCGTATCGCTGCCGTGCATGATCCCTGCCCCCGGCCAACCGCCGGCCCCGGCCAGTTGTCGGCTCTGGACGAGGCGGAGCGCCGGCGAGCGGTGGAGGTCGCGAAAGCGTCCATCGATACGGCTGTCCGGTTTGGTGCCGGCGCCGTCGTGCTCCACACCGGTCGTGTGGACGGGGTCATCCAGCACGAGCAGGCCCTGCGTGCGTTGCACTTGCGCGGCGAGTGTGGCACGCCGGCCTACGCCGCCGCGCGCGAGCGGCTGGTCAGCGCGCGGGCGGAGCGGGCGCCAGCTCATCTGTCGGCGGTCCGCCGGAGTCTCCAGGAGCTTGCCGAGCATGCCGAAAAACATGCCATTCGAGTCGGGCTGGAGAACCGCGTAGCCTATTTTGAGATGCCGTCCTTTGAGGAAACGCAGGAACTCCTGGACGGGTTGCCGGCCGATGTCGTCGGCTTCTGGTACGATACCGGCCATGCCCGTGTGTTGGACAACCTGGGGTTTATCCCATACCTGACCTGGGCCGAAACCTTCCAATCACGGATGATCGGCGTCCACTTCCACGATGTGGGCGGCCTGCGCGATCATCTGCTACCCGGTATGGCCGAGATCGACTTCGGCGCTGTGGCGTCCCTCGTCCCTGAGAATGCTGTCCGCACCTGTGAGTTCGACTGGCACTTTGCGCCGGTGGGGGTGGAGGCCGGGGTAGAACATCTGCGGCAGGCCGGTTGCTTTTGAGGAGAACAACTGTGCAAATGTCAAACATCTTCGGCCGGTCCCTACGAGAAGCGCCGGCTGACGCCGAAATGCCAGGCCACGCCCTGCTGGTCCGCGCCGGCCTGATTCGTCCGCTGGCTGCCGGCGTGTATACCTACCTGCCCCTGGGCTGGCGGGTGATTCGCCGCATCGAGCAAATCATTCGCGAGGAAATGGACGCCATCGGCGGGCAGGAGATGCTCATGCCGGTCATGCAGCCGGCGGAGTTGTGGCAGGCGACGGGCCGCTGGGATGAAATCGGCCCCGAACTGGTGCGATTCAAGGACCGCACCGGGCGCGACATGGTACTGGGCATGACCCACGAGGAAGTCGTCACCCATCTGGCCTGGCAGGAGATTAACTCCTACCGTCAATTGCCGGCCGTCGTCTACCAGTTCCAGACCAAGGTGCGGGATGAGCCGCGATCACGCGGCGGCCTGATCCGCGTGCGCGAGTTCATCATGAAAGACGCCTACAGCCTGGACGTGGACCAGGCCGGCCTGGAAGCCTTCTACCCGCACATCTATCAGGCGTACATCAACATCTTCCGGCGGTGTGGACTGGACCCCCTGGCCGTCGAGGCGGACCCGGGCATGATGGGCGGTAGCGGTTCCCACGAGTTCATGCTGCCCAACCCGCATGGGGAAGACACTGTCGTTGTGTGCTCCGGCTGTGGCTATGCGGCGAATCTTGAGAACGCGCGCACTGCCTGGCCGGCTGACGAAGCCGGAATGCAGCCCATTAAAGAGGTAGCGACGCCGGGGATCGACACCATCGCCGGCCTGGCCGATTTCCTGAACATCCCGAAGAGCCACACCGCCAAAGCTGTCTTCTACACCGCCGATGACAGGCTCATCTTCGCGGTCATCCGGGGCGATCTGGAAATCAACGAGATCAAGCTGGCACGTGTTCTGGGGACGGCGGACCTCGCGCCGGCTTCGGAAGAGGCGATTCGGGCAGCCGGCGCTGTGCCGGGCTACGCTTCACCCATTGCCCTGGAGAGCAAAGCGACGATCATCGTGGACGAGTCTGTGGCGGCTGCGCGAAACCTGGTGGCCGGCGCCAACCGCGAAGGCTACCACCTGCGCAATGTCAACTACGGCCGCGACTACACTGCCGATCGCGTGGTAGATATCGCCACGGTGCGCGCCGGCGACGCCTGCCCGACCTGCGGAACTCCGGTGGCGCTGCAGCGAGCTATCGAACTGGGACACATTTTCAAGCTGGGCACCCGCTACAGCGAGCCCATGGGCGCCACCTTCCTGGACGCCGACGGCAAGGCACGTCCCGTGGTGATGGGCTCGTACGGCATCGGGTTGGGCCGGCTAATGGCCGCTGTCGCCGAGGTTCACCACGACGAGCACGGGCTGGTCTGGCCGCCGGCCATCGCACCGGCCGACGTGTACCTCATCGGCCTGGGGAAGAAAGATGAGGGGATTCGCGCCCTGGCCGAGGAGCTGTACCGGACCCTCCGATCTCAGGGGTTCGAGGTCCTGTTCGACGACCGGGACGAGCGGGCCGGCGTCAAATTCAACGATGCCGACCTCATCGGCGTCCCCGTCCGGGTGACGGTGAGCTCCCGTGCGCGCCAGCGGGGCGGGGTCGAAGTGAAGGCTCGGTGGAGCGAACAGCCCGAGATCGTGGCGGTGGATGAACTCCCTGCGCTGACTCGTGAGTACTTGCGTGACTAACTGCTCAGCTACCCTCCCGCAGGTTGCGACGAGCAGCGATGCTCGGCTAGAGATGGTCTAAACCTGCGGGAGGGTGAGTGAGTAGCTGGGTGAAAAGGACTTGCATGATTGAAAGAAAGATGTTATACTTATACCACAACGTTGGAGATCTCTATGAAAAGTGGTGGGTACCCCCCCACTTTTCTTCTTGTAGGGCTACTTCGTGGAGAGTGGAAAATGGAAAATGGAGACCGGAACAGAAAGGAAAACCTTTGGAAGACATGCTCTACCTTCCATTCTCCATTCTTCTTGATAGGGAGGAATGAGCAGGAGAGATGAGAAACGATCTCTCGCGAGCCATTCGGCATTTGGCATCAGAACGTAGTCTGCCCGAGGATGTGGTGATGGAGGCCCTCGAGGCGGCTATGGTTGCAGCATACCGCAAGACACCTGACGCGTGGGCGCAGAACGTCCGCATTGGTGTGGATCCGGATACCGGCCAGAGCAAGGTCTTCGCCCAACTGGCCGTGGTTGACGACGTCCAGGACAAGCGAAGTCAGATCTCTGTGGAGGACGCACAGAAGATTGACCCGGAAGTTGAAATCGGTGGGTTGGTTGAAGTGGACGTCACGCCCAGGGATTTTGGGCGCATTGCAGCCCAAACCGCGAAGCAGGTCATCCTGCAGCGCATCCGAGAAGCGGAGCGAGAGGCAACCTACCACACATACGCTGATCGGGAAGGCGAGATCGTCCAGGGAACAGTTCAGAATATCAACCCGGACGCCATTACGGTGGGGCTGGACAAGGCCGAGGCATTGCTACCGCGCGCGAATCAGATGTCAAGCGAGCGGTATTCTCGCAGTCAGCGCATTCGAGTCTACGTTCAAGAGGTCAGGAAAACGCCCAAGGGACCGGAGATCATTGTTTCGCGGACCCACAAGAACATGCTACGCCGGCTCATGGAAGTAGAAGTTCCAGAGATCTTTAACGGGGCTGTGGAAATCAAGGCCATCGCTCGCGAGGCCGGCTCTCGCTCCAAAGTCGCCGTTGCGGCTCGCCAGGAAGGCGTAGACCCGGTTGGGGCCTGTGTCGGCATCCGTGGCGTACGGATCCAGGCTCTGGTGAACGAGCTCAACGGCGAGAAGATCGATGTGGTCGCCTGGTCCCCTGATCCGGCGGTGTTCATCGCCAACGCCCTGAGCCCGGCCCAGGTGACGAGGGTGAACCTGGTGGAGGTACCGGAAGGCCGAACTGCCGAGGTCGTGGTGCCGGACCGGCAGCTCTCCCTGGCCATCGGCAAGGAGGGTCAGAACGCACGGCTGGCCGCAAAACTCACAGGCTGGCGAATCGACATCAAGAGTGAGGGCGAAGCGGCCGAGGAAGCCCTGCGTCGCATTCAGGAAGAGGCCCGGCGCGCTGAAAGACTCAGAGAACTCCGGGCAGCCCAGGCGTTGCTGGCGGAAGCGGAGGCTAAAGAAGCTGAGGCGATGGTGGCTCCCCTTGCCGAAGCGGAAGGCGAACCTGAAGCGCTGAAAGAACCGGCCGAACCGGGAGTGCCAACGGAGGTTGAACCCGTCGAAGTAGAGGCCGAAGTGAAGCCTGAGGTAACGGTCGAGGCCGAAGTGGCTGTTGCTGAGGTTGAACTTGAGGCTGGGGCGGCGGTCGAGCCGACTCCACCGGCGACACCCGAGGTGAAGGAAGAGAAAGCTGAAGGGGAACCGGAAGTCGAGGCCCCGGAAGCGCCGGCGGTTGCTGCGGGGGAAGCCGGCGAAGTCGATTGGAAAGAGCTCGTCCAGGAAGAGCAGAAGTTCGGAGAAGAGGCCGAGCCGTTACCGAAAAAGGACAAGAAGAAGCGCAAGAAGCGCCGGCTTGTATTTGACGAAGACCTGGGCGAAGTTGTGGTTCGCAAGGAACGCAAGCCTGGTCGCCGGCCAGACCGCTGGGCGCAGGAGATTGATCGCTGGCGGCGCTGGGCGGACACCGAAGCGCTGGAAGAAGACCTCGACGAAGAAGACTACGCAGACTACCTGGATTACGACGAGGGCGAGGACGAGGAAGAATAACACGTGAGGGAGATAGATGGCCAAACGCCGACGCCGCATTCCGCAGCGAACCTGTATCGGCTGCCGGCAGGTGGACGACAAGCGTTCGATGATACGCATTGTCCGAACACCTGGGAATGGGAGCGTTCAGTTAGACCCAACCGGCAAGCTTTCGGGGCGGGGAGCCTACCTGCATGAGGACCCGGCCTGCTGGGAAGCTGCACTGAAGGGGAACCGTTTGGCACAAGCCCTCAAGACTCAATTGTCGCCTGAGGAACGAGAGATGCTAGCTGCTCACGTGACGGAGCTGGCGAAGATGCCCGCAGAAGCGGACGATGGCGCACAATAAGGGCGCCGGCGTGGTCAGAGACCAGGAGACGCTTGATGGCTCTGATCGATGGGACCATCCTAAGGGCAAGTCGCACCGCATGACGATCGGTCATGTAGTTCACGCTGAGTCCAGCTCTGAGCAGAGCGGTCAGGGCAAGAGGCAAACCATGGCGATCACGTAAGCACTGCTACGGGGTCCGATCGCCCGCACCAGCCGTGTCGCAAGGCAGCCAGCCCGCTAATCAAGGCGCGCCCGTTCCTCGGACGCGCCTTTTGTGTGCACAGAACCAGAGTTCACGATTCATCTTGAAGAAAGGGGAGTGGTGTATGGCGGAACCTGCAGTAAAAGAGCCTGAGCCAATTCAAATCCCGCCAATGATTTCGGTGCGGGAGTTGTCAGATGCTATGGGGGTCAGCCCCATCGATCTGATCAAGACGCTCATGGCCAATGGCATTATGGCCAATATCAATCAAACAATCGACTTCGAGACAGCCGCCATCGTTGCCGAGGACATGGGGTACGAGCTGGCCCTGGAAGGTGCGCTGGCCGAGCCGGAACCCGAAGAAGCCGAAGCCGTAGCGGAGCCTGAAGCGGTCGCCGAGGTGGAGGCGGAAGCGGTTCCTCGTTGGCATGCCTTCATTGAGCCGGGCGAGCCGGTCGAACCGCGCCCCCCCATCGTCACCGTCCTGGGTCATGTGGATCACGGGAAAACGACGCTTTTGGATGCGATTCGCCACACGAATGTGGCCGGGGGCGAAGCCGGCGGTATCACGCAGCACATTGGTGCGTACCAGGTGGAGCAGCAGGGTAAGAAGATCACCTTCATCGATACGCCGGGCCATGAGGCGTTTACCGCAATGCGGGCCCGGGGGGCTCAGGTGACCGATATTGCCGTCCTGGTGGTTGCAGCCGATGACGGCATTATGCCCCAGACCCGGGAAGCCATTGACCATGCCCGGGCCGCGCATGTCCCCATTGTCGTCGCGTTGAACAAAGTGGACCTTCCCACAGCCCGGCCCGAGCGCGTCATGCAGCAATTGGCTGACAGCGGTCTTGTCCCGGACGCATGGGGTGGTGACACGTTCGTCGTGCCCATCTCAGCGCTTCGCGAGACAGGCATTACCGAGCTTCTGGATGCTATCTTGCTGGTGGCCGAATCCGAGGAACCGGTTGCCAACCCCAACAAGCCGGCCGCCGGCACGGTTCTGGAGGGTAAGCTGGATCGTGCCCGTGGCGCGACAGCCACCCTGCTGGTTCAGGCCGGCACGTTGCACGTTGGAGACACGGTTCTGACAGGGACATCTTATGGCCGGATTCGGGCCATGTTCGATGAGCACGGTAATCCGGTCAAAGAGGCTGGCCCATCGACGCCGGTGGCCGTGTTGGGGCTGAACAAGGTGCCAACAGCCGGCCAGCTCTTCGAAATCGTCAAGGATGAACGGACGGCCCGAGCCATCGCGGAGGAGCGCCAATCGGCCGAGAGTGCAGGTGCAGGTCACATCCCGCCGGTCAGCCTGGACGAACTCTTTGCCCGTATGCGGGCCGGCGAAACCAAGCAGCTCAACCTGATTGTAAAGGCCGACGTCCAGGGCTCCCTCGAACCGATTCGTACCCAGTTAGAACGTCTGGGAACAGATGAACTGAAGGTCAACATCTTGCATAGTGGCACGGGTGCCATCACCGAAAACGATATTATGCTGGCGTCAGCCTCCGATGCCGTCGTTATCGGCTTCAACGTGCCGGTGGACAGCATCGCCGAGCGCGAGGCGGAAGTCGAAGGGGTCGAAATCCGGTTGTACAAGGTCATCTACAAGCTTACGGAGGACATTCAACTGGCGCTCGAGGGCCTGTTGGAGCCCGAGTATGAGGAGTATCTCGTCGGGCAGGCGGAGGTTCGAGCGGTATTCTCGATCCCGAGGGTCGGCAAGGTGGCCGGCTGCTACGTCACCGATGGCAAGATCCGCCGCGGGGCCACAGCCCGTGTGTTCCGAAATGGCAACATGGTGTACGAAGGCGAAGTCGCCTCGCTCAAGCGATTCACCGAGGACGTCCGCGAAGTTGTGCAGGGCTTCGAATGTGGCCTGGACCTGACCTACTACGATGACTACGAAGAAGGCGACATCATCCGATTCTACGAAGAACGACGTGTGCGATAACCCATGGCAAAAACACGGCGACAGAAACGCTTAAGCGAATTGCTGAAAGAGGAACTCGGGACGTTACTGCTGCGTGAGGCCCAGGATCCGCGACTGGCCGGCGTCGTCGTGACCGGTGTTGAAGTCAGCCCGGACCTGGGGCACGCGCGGGTGTACGTGAGCTCGCTTGGTGACCCGACAGAGAAAACAGAGGCTCTGGACGCGCTGGATCATGCCAGCGGGTTCCTGAGGCACCAGATCGCCAGCCGGCTGGAACTGCGTCGCGTCCCAACGTTGAGCTTTCACTTTGACGAGTCCGTCGAACGCGGACAGCGTATTCTGAGCATACTGGATCAGATCGAACACGTAGGCGAGGACGAGGAGTCATAGCATGGGCAGCACGGCGAAGGGCCGGCCTCCGGTCCTGGATGTTGGGCTGGAACAGCCGGCGCTAGAACTGGCCCGGCGCATCAAAGATGCGCAGCACATCTACCTGGGCACACACATCGACCCGGATGGCGATGCGATCGGATCTCTGCTCGGCATGGCCTGGGTACTCCGGGACGCCGGCAAGCAAGTGGCAGCCGCCTGTGCCGACCCCGTACCAGAGACCTACGCGTTTCTCCCTGGTAGTGAGGGCGTGACAGACCAGCCACCAACCGATGAGGACCTGATTATCAGCCTGGATGCCGGCGGCCTGGATCGACTGGGCAAGCTGTACGTCCCCGACCGCTTCGCCGACGTGCCGGTCGTCAATATCGACCACCACGTGACCAACACGCGGTTTGGCGATGTCGTACTGGTCGATCCGGCGGCAGCCGCCACGGCCGAAATCCTGTACCTGCTCTTTGATCATTTGAGAATTCCGCTATCTCCTGGTGCTGCTACCTGTCTCCTGACGGGCGTCGTCACCGATACCCGGAGTTTTCGCACGTCCAACACCACGCCGAGGGTGCTTCAGGTGGCAGCGCTATTGATGCAGGCAGGAGCACCGCTGATCAACATCGCGCAGCAGGTGTATGAGAGCAAACCGGTAGCTTCCCTGTGCCTGTTAGGCGAAGTCCTGCGTGCTATGCAACGAGTAGACCGAATCATCTGGTCGCAGGTAACGCAGGAGATGGTTCGCCAATGTAATGCCAGGCCGGAGGACGCCAGTGACATCATCAACCTCCTGAACGCCACCCGCGAGGCAGACATGGCCATTCTGTTCCGGGAGGACGCCGACGGTCGTGTCGATGTCGGTTTCCGGTCGAAGCCGGGTGTCAATGTGTCCGAGATTGCTGTCGCACTCGGGGGGGGCGGTCACCCGCAGGCTTCGGGCTGCCGGCTCTCCGGGCCGCTGCCAGAGGTGCGGGAGCAGGTTCTGG
Source organism: uncultured Anaerolineales bacterium (assembly GCA_964532665.1). GTDB lineage: Bacteria > Chloroflexota > Anaerolineae > Epilineales > JAANWY01 > CAZHMV01. Next base: position 42,657 of record CAZHMV010000012.1, on the reverse strand, counting down.
CGACCGTTCGGGCAATGCGCAATAACAACGCGTAGGGCGGCTTTGCTAGCCGCCTCCTGCATGTTGAGGAGTGAGGCACGCCCACGTGCCGTGTCTGGTAGACCCGTTCGCGTCTGGGGATGCTCGCTCCTCAAAATGGCCAAAGTTGTCAAGAGTGGAATGCAATGCGATCACCGTGTGGTGCCTGTAGGTTCAAGGTGGACAGCACGCCGGCCGGCGACTTGCTGGAGCAACTGCGCCAGAGAGAACCACCTCTGTCGGGTATCTTCAACATCAACAAGCCAGCCGGCATGACGTCCCACGACGTGGTGAAGGAGATTCGGAAGGTATCCGGGGAACGTCGTGTGGGGCACGCCGGCACCCTCGACCCGATGGCAACCGGCGTCCTGCTGGTTTGCATCGGCAGCGCCACGCGGGTGACTGAGTACCTGATGCGACACCCCAAGTGCTATCGCGCTGAGATCACCCTGGGCGTCACGACGGATACCCTGGACGCCCAGGGGGAGGTCACGCAGGTCGCAGAGATCGTTGACGTGAGCCGGCAAGCTGTGGAAAGAGCGCTGGAAACATTTGTCGGCACGATTCAGCAGGTCCCGCCGATGTATTCGGCATTGAAAAAAGATGGCAAGAAGCTCTACGAACTGGCTCGTCAGGGGATTACGGTCGAGCGCGAGCCGCGCGAAGTGGAGATTCGACGACTGGAGATCGTGGCCTGGTCCCCGCCCCGCGTCACGGTGGATGTCGAGTGCTCGAAAGGGACTTACATCCGCGCCCTGGCGCGGGACCTGGGCGAGATGCTGGAGGTCGGGGCTTATCTGAGCGACCTGACACGCATGGCCAGCGGTCGCTTCACGCTGTCAGATGCCAGCGATCTGGAAACCGTCATCGAAGCGATTCAGGGTGGTTGGTGGATGCTTCTCATTCATCCATTGGACGAGGCACTGTTGGAGTATGAAGCGATGATTGTCGATGAGTCAACGGAAGAGAGAATTCGCCATGGGCAGATGATCGATGCTCCACGCTCTGGCGACATGGCCTATGCGCGAGCCTATTCACGGAATGGTCGCTTCATCGCAGTTATGCGATACGAAGAGTGGGCCGGCAAGTGGCAACCTCACAAGGTGTTCGCAAAAGTAGGGTAGCGCAAATGCGAGTGATCCACGATCTGACCATGCTAAACCCAGACGCCGATACGTTCCTGGCCATCGGGAAGTTCGACGGCGTACACCTGGGACATCACCACTTGCTGGCTCCCATGATCAAAGCCGCTCAGGCAGAGGGGGCTCGGAGCGCGGTGATCACGTTGCATCCCAATCCACTGGAAGTGTTGATGGCGGATCGGCGAGTGGAGTACCTGACGACCCTGGAGGAACGCGTCCAGCGGCTGGGCGATCTGGGCCTGGACACCGTGATCGTCATGCACTTCGACGCGGTGGTCGCTCAAACGCCGGCCCGCCGCTTCATGCAAGCCATCACGGACCACATTCGCCTCAGGCAGTTGTGGGCCGGCCCGGGGTTTGCCCTCGGGAAAGAGCGCGAGGGCGACATCGAGTTCCTCCGTGCTCTGGGGGCTGAACTTGGTTACTCGGTCCAGGTCGTCAATCCGATGCGCATTGGGGGTAAGGTGGTCAGCGGCACACGTATTCGCGGCTTGCTCAGCGAGGGGCACGTGGCCGATGCCAGTGTGTTGCTGGGCCGGCTGGCAACGCTGCCTGGCGTGGTCGTGGCCGGCGCTGCCCGCGGTCACAAACTTGGCTATCCCACGGCCAATCTTGAAACGCCGGAGAAGCTGGTCGTGCCGGCCAATGGCATCTACGCGGTCCGCGTGCAGTTGGAAGGCGAAGTGCTGGACGGCGTCGCCAGCATCGGCGTGAGGCCAACCTTCGAAGAGGATGGTGAGCGGAAGGTCGAGGTTCACATTTTCGACTTCCAGCGTGACATCTATGGCCGGCAGTTGACGCTGGAATTCGTGCGCCGGCTGCGGGAAGAGAAGAAATTCGACCACATCGATGGGCTCATTGCCCAGATGGACGAAGACTCGGCCAACGCCCGCGCTATCCTGGCATTGCAACCAATGCCTGTAGCAACTGCCAACCCCGGAACTCTCGGTTTCGAGGAGATCGAACACACGGCCGACGTTGGGCTCCGAGTTCGGGGCAGGGACTTGGCCGAACTATTCGTGAATGCGGCCCGTGGTATGTGGACTCTCATCGTGCCAGACATCGATGCAGTGGAGCCGGCTGTCACGCGCGAGATCGAACTGGAAGCGATGGACCTGGAAGTCTTGCTCGTCGATTGGCTGAGCGAGCTGTTGTTTCTCCATGAGACGGAGCATGAAGCCTACAGCCAGTTTACAGTCCACGAGATCTCGCCGACGCGTCTTCGGGCCGAGGCGAAGGGTGGACCCGTGAACGGACACCCCCTTCGCAAACACGTCAAAGCCGTGACGTTCAATGATTTGGCGATTGAGGAGACGGCTGAGGGGTTCAGTGCCACCGTGGTTTTTGATGTGTGAGGTGAATGGTGATGATTCGCAAACAAGATTTCAAGCGCGTTGGCGAGGTTGTGTGGGAAATCCCCAAGGAATACCGCGGTGACATGACGGTGCCGGCCCGGCTCTACGCGAGTGAGAGGATGCTAGACGTGATCCTACAGGACCGTTCGGTCGAGCAGTTGGTCAATTCAGCTACTTTGCCTGGCCTTGTCAAGTACGCGCTGGCCATGCCGGACATTCATCAGGGCTATGGCTTCCCCATCGGGGGTGTGGTCGCCAGCCGCACGGCGGACGGGGTGATTTCACCTGGCGCGATCGGCTACGATATTAACTGCCTGGCCGGAGACACGATCGTCCTGCACGAACACGGGTATACGCAGCGGATCGGTGACATGGCCGAAACCTGGCAAGCGTCTACCTTGACCTGCTTCCAATTCGACCAGGCTCAGCGCGAAGCATCTCAGCCCGCACTGTGGTTTGGGCAGCCTCCTCGGACCTCTGTGCTCCGTCTAACCACTGAGGCCGGCGATGAGGTCATGGCGACGGCCGACCACCCTTTCTGGACCGAAGATGGCATGGTGCCGCTTGAGAGGCTGAGGGTTGGTGATCGCATCGCCCTCTACCCATTTGAGGGTGTGCCGTACGACTCACCCGGTGATGCCCTGATCGTTACTGAAGAGGAAATGACGGAATTCCTGAAGGAGTTGGGTAAGGGAGATGCGGGCAACGCTCTCACTCAGATACTGAACCACCTCCGCCGGCGAGGGCTGTTGCCGTTGCGTTACTCGTCGTCCGCAACGCCTTATCTGTGCAAGATTCTCGGCTTCGTATTCGGTGATGGCACGGTACGTTTCGATGGTCGGTCGGGCAAGGGCATCGTCGCTTTCTATGGCCAACGGGAGGACCTGGAAGACATCCGTGCAGATGTGGCTTGCCTCGGGTTCAAGCCCAGCCGGGTGTGGACACGCGAGCGCGCCCATGTCATTCGCACCACTTATGGCGAGTACGAATTTAGCCGCACGGAGACGTGGTTCAGGGTTAACAGCACCGCGTTGGCAGCGCTGCTTGCCTACCTCGGCGCGCCTGTGGGCAACAAAGCTGATCAGGCCTACGAAGCCCCTGCCTGGTTGGTCGGTGCACCGCTCTGGCAAAAGCGACTTTTCCTGGCAGCGCTGTTTGGCGCTGAACTGACCGCTCCCCGGGCTGTCAGTGGGCACGGGTGCAATATCGGAGCGCCCGTCCTGTCCATGAATAAACGGGAAGGATATGAAGCGAGTGGACGCGCATTTCTTCAGCAGATCGCCGAATGGTTGCAAGAGTTTGGCGTCGCAGTGCGCCCGATTGTGGTCCGGCCCGAGCAGGTGAACGCCGATGGCCGGCGGTCCATCAGGCTACGACTGGTGATCGCAGCCGATTCAGAGAACCTGACGCGGCTCTGGGGCCGGATCGGCTACGAGTACAACCGCAAGCGCTCATCTCTGGCGGCGGTTGCGGTGCAGTATCTGGCTCACAAGCAGCGCCGGATCGCAGCGCGCATGGCGGCCGCCGAGAAAGCCGTTGCCCTGGCTGAGGCCGGGCACGCAACCCACGAAATCGTCACTCAATTGACAGGTCCAGATGCCAACCGTCGCTTTATTGAACGCTCGCTCTATAGCGGTCGCCGGACTGCACCGCGAATTGGGGAAGACTTTCCTACCTTCGATGCGTTTCGCGCGGAGGTAACCGGCGGACTGGGTGAAAGCGGCATGGTTTGGGAACGCATTGCCAGCATCGAGCCTGCCGAATACGATGGTCTGGTGTACGACTTCACCGTAGATCACCCCGATCACAACTTCGTTGCCAATCACTTTGTGGTCTCAAACTGTGGGGTGCGACTTCTGGGCACCAGCATCGACCAGGAGGAGATTGGCGACGCTCTGGCGGACCTGGCTACGACCATCTACAAGAACTGTCCGAGCGGTGTGGGCAAGACGGGCCACGTTCGTCTGTCAATCAAGGAACTCGACCAAGTCATGGCCGATGGTGCCCGGTGGGCGCTGCGGGCCGGCTATGCCCGACCAGAAGACCTCCCGCGCACGGAGGAAGGCGGCCGGTTTGAAGGTGCCGATCCCGGCAAGATCAGCGACAAGGCCAAGAAGCGGGGCAAGAACCAGGTGGGCACGTTGGGAGCCGGCAATCACTTCATCGAGATCGATGAGGTCGTCGCCACCTTCGACGAGCCGGCAGCCGATGCCATGGGGCTCTTTCCAGGCCAGATTGTGGTACAGATCCACTGCGGCTCCCGGGGGTTTGGCCACCAGGTTTGCACCGACTACGTCCGCCGGTTCCAGAAGAGCCTCACCAGGTACGGCATTCACCTGCCGGACCGCGAACTGGTGTACGCTCCCTTCCAGTCCCCGGAGGGTCAGGACTATCTGGCGGCCATGAAGTGTGCGGCCAACTACGCCTTCGCCAATCGGCAGGTGCTGGCTCACTACGTGCGTCGCAGCTTCGAGGAAGCCCTGGCTGGCAAGGTCCGCAACTGGGATGTGTTCCAAATCTACGATATCGCCCACAACATGGGCAAGGTGGAGCGACACACCGCCGACGGCGAGACGGTCGAAGTGTGTGTGCACCGCAAGGGCGCTACGCGGGCTTTCGGCCCTGGTTTCGAGGGGCTTCCGCCGGAGTATCGGCCGGTGGGGCAACCGGTACTGGTTCCCGGCTCGATGGGCACATCATCCTGGGTCCTGGTCGGGACGCAGGGCTCCATGGATCAGAGTTTCGGCTCGACGTGCCATGGGGCCGGCCGGACAATGAGCCGCACCAAGGCCAAGAAGATGGTGTGGGGTGCCGATCTGCACGACGAACTGCAGGGCCGAGGGATCGAGGTGCGCGCCGGCAGCATGGCCGGCCTGGCCGAAGAGGCTCCCGTTGCCTACAAGGACGTGGACCAGGTCGTGGACGTGGTGAGTCGGGCGGGAATCGCCAGGAAAGTCGCGCAACTGCGACCAGTAGCCGTCATCAAAGGCTAGTCACGGGGAATGGGAGATGGGGGATGGAAACTCCATCCTCCATCCCCCATCCTCTACTTGTACCCAAACCAGCGGAGCGCACTCTCGTCTTTCCGCCAGCGCTTGCGGACTTTCACCCACAGGTCCAGGTATACCCGGTGGCCGACGAATTGCTCCAGTTCCTGGCGCGCTGCGCGCCCGATGCGTTTCAGCATGGAGCCGCGTGCACCGATCACGATCCCCTTTTGCGAGTCCCGCTCCACGTAGATGTTCGCGCCGATGTAGGTCAAATCCGCGCGACGTTGCTTCCACTCTTCCACAACGACGGCCACCGCGTGAGGTACTTCTTGGTGCGTGAAACGTAACACCTGCTCGCGGATCAGCTCCGCAGCGATGACCCGCTCCGGCTGATCGGTGACTTGATCGGGGGGGTAGTACTGCGGGCCGGCCGGCAAACGGGCAACGATCTCGTCCAGCAGGCGATCAGTGTTCGTCCCCTCGGTGGCTGAAACCAGAATCGCCTCCGCCGGCTCGACCAGGCCGCTATACGCAGCGGTGTGTGAGTCGGTTTCGTCGGGCGTCAGCAGGTCTACCTTGTTCATAACCAGCAAGATGGGCACACGAGCTTGCTCACGGAGGATTTCGCCAATCTGGCGGTCTTCGTCTGTCGGGTGCTCAGAAACATCAACCATGAAGAGGATCAGGTCGGCGTCGGGGATCGTCCGGGTGGCCGTCTCGACCATGATCTCGCCCAGTTTGTGGAGTGGCGCATGGATCCCGGGCGTGTCCACAAAGATGATTTGGGCGCGCTCATCGGTCCGAATACCCAGAATCCGCCGGCGTGTGGTCTGCGGCTTCGGCGACACAATGGCGACTTTCTGGCCCACGTAGCGATTCATCAACGTTGATTTGCCCACGTTGGGCTTGCCGATCACGGCCACAAAGCCGGATTTGTAGCCGGCCGGCAGCTCCTCCAGCGAGGGCAAGGTCGGGTAGGCAGCCGGCGCCTCATCGCCCGGCGTCTCCGGCCACTGAAATTCATCCTCAGTCACAGGCATCACTCCACGAATCTACTTCACAGGGAATCGGTATATGAGCCTAGCACAAGCGGCGGTATCCGTCAAGCGCCGAAAGGCCGGTGGGCGGTCTACAATATGCAGACCGCCCACCGGCTTGAGACGTGCGCTATTCTATTAGCGGCACCCATTCTTGTTGGAATGACTGAAGTCGTTACTACTTTGTTACTACTCAGCCACCCTCCCGCAGGTTGCGATGCACAGTGGCTTTGCATCCGAAAAACGGCTTTGAAGCAGCGATTCTCGGCCAGAGAGTCTTGGAACCTGCGGGAGGGTAAGTAGCTGCGCGGATTCTTCGGATAGGCTCCTGTTGCACTACCAGTAGCACCAATAGTAATACCAGTAGTGACCATAGGGATACCAGTAGTAGATGTAATGGTAGGTCGGATAGTAGTACCCATAATAGTAGCCCAGATAGGACCAAGGGACATACGACCAGACACCACAGCACTGATAGGCATATTGATAGTAGTAGCCGTAGACCCGGTAGTACGTGAAGTGATACGTGTACGGGGTCACGATCCAGGGCCGGCCAGCATAGGCGGCCAGTGACAACGCCGTGGACAGACCATACCGGGGCAGGTAATATCGGACGTCCCTGTAGCTGAAGTTCACATACAGGCCGTAGCTTGTCGGGACCGATGACCAGTCGGGCGCTGTAGCGTCCGGCACAACCATGTTGGCTGTCGCGCCCGCATCTTCGGGCCATGAGACCTGGAAGTTGTCATCTACAGTGAACAAGCCCTGCCTGATGGCCGCGTTGATGTACTCCAGGCCCGCCTTGTAGTTCTCCAGATACTGATCAGAAACATCGAGACCGACAGTATCTATCTCGCCAAGCGACAAGGCCCCGTCCTTGTTCAGCGCAAGGTAGCCTTGCATCTGCTCACCCAGGACCGCGATTTCGTGTACCGTTTCGCTGTCCAGGGTGACACTCTCTGGCTCGTAGGCACCCGCCGGCGCGTCACCGCCGGCGACCGCCGGAGCAACAGCCAGCATCAGCAACTGGGCAACCAGCAATAAAATGATGATCCATCTCGTTCTCTTCTCCATGGTGACTTCCCTCCTGAGATCTTTTATTTTAACCCGTTACTTTAATAACGACAACGATCTTGAAATGTTATGTTACAACGTTTGTACAGCGAAAGTGTTATGCGGGAAGGCATCAGAAAAGGATGGGGTGAAATTCCAGGCGCTCGCCGCCGGCCACCCGATGAGCATAGCGGGTCGTTTCGGGTAACCGGTATCTCGTGCAGCAGTGCAGCACCACCTCGATGGCCGTCGCCAGGTCAACCTTGTGCCCAATGGAAACGAAAATCGGCGAGACGTTCGTCCGAGAACGCACAACAGCACCGATGACTTCACCCTCGTGGTGCAGCGGGACCCAGTTTGGAGCCTCAGCCGGCAGTTCTCCATGCTCGCCGATGAGGCGCGATTTGGCACAGCCAATGGCTGGCACATCGGTGATCACGCCAACATGACAGGCCAGCCCCAGGCGACGGGGATGCGCGTAGCCGTGACCATCGAGGATCAGCACATCGGGCTCAACGGTGAGCTTGCCCAACGCTTCCAGGACGGCCGGCGTCTCCCGGAACGATAGTAAGCCGGGGATGTATGGGAAGGGCACTGGCATCTCGGCGATGGCCTGATCGATAGGTTGTAGACTCGCGTAGTCCACGATCACCACCGCCGCCCGCGCCTTGCCGTCCCTGTATCCGCAATCGATGCCGGCTACTGTCTTCGGTTGGTCGAAGGTGGTCTCGGTGATTACCTGAGCTCGCAGCCGGCGCTGGATTTCCATCGCCTGTTGAGGAGTGACGTTCCAGGGGTGGGTCGCCGTGAGGTTCATAGGTTTCTTGACTGCGAACTTCGGAATGAGCCGAACAACTCATCTCCCGTGCTCGTTGTCCATCTCCAGAATTTGGCGGGCCTGTTCTGCCTGATCCGCCGGTACAAGAATCCGGGTAGGAAGATACACTCCTGCTGAATAGAGTTTGCCCAACGCCAGATCACCACTCAGGGCTGTAGGTATACCATAAAACTCTAGCTTGGCGCGAATCACGTCCGCTTTGGCCTGGTCGAAGGTTTCGTAGATAATCACCGGGGGATCACCGGCCCGCTCAGGTTTCGCAGATTCAGGCAGCTCGTCCACGAGCGCCACGTTGCAGTCAACACACCAGGTGAACCCCGGTCGGTATTCACCTCTGCATTTGGGGCAGAAAGGCATGTTTACGTCCTACGACAAGTAGCTTCGCAACTTTCGGCTGCGGCGCGGGTGGCGTAGCTTGCGCAGCGCCTCCTGCTCGATCTGACGGATACGTTCGCGAGTGAGCCCAAACTTCTTGCCCACCTGTTTGAGGGTGTGTCGCTTGGTGCCACCCAACCCGTAACGCATTCGCAAGATGCGCTCCTCCCGGGGCGTCAGCGAATGCAACAACTCCTCAACATCCTCTCGGAGCATGAATAGCGATGCTTCTTCTACCGGATCTGGCGCACGGTCGTCCTCGACGAACTGCCCCAGTTCGCTGTCCCCTTCTTCACCCACCGGTTTCTCCAGAGAGAGTGGCCGGTGGCTCGCTCGCAGCGCCTGTTTCACCTGACGCGGCGAGAGGCCCATTTCTCGTGCAATTTCCTCGGGGCTGGGTTTGCGCTCCAGATCCTGTTCCAACGACTGGGCAACGCCATACACCCGCCGGATACGGTCGTTCATGTGAACCGGCACCCGGATAGTACGACCCTGATCGGCCAACGCCCGGGTGATAGACTGTCGAATCCACCATGTGGCGTAGGTACTAAAGCGGTTGCCAAGATGGTGGTTGAACTTCTCGGCGGCCTTCATCAATCCAAGATTCCCTTCCTGAATCAGGTCCAGAAACGGAACACCCTGGCCGGTGTATTTTTTCGCTATGCTGATCACCAGGCGGGAGTTGGACTGAATCAAGACGTGCTTTGCCTCTTCGCCATCCTCCAGTAACCGCCGAAGCCTGTCACGCTCCCCGGCGTTGATCCCGTTACGCTCGAGGCGCTGCAATTCCTGCGCGGCGTTCTCGGCGGCCTCGATTCGCTTGGCCAGATCCACCTCTTGTTCGGCCGTCAACAGGGGAATCGGGCGAATCTCGCCGAAGTAGAGACTGATGGTATCATCACTGGGGATGGCTGTCAGGTCAGGCAAGGTGTCTTCGTCGTCTTCTGCCCGACCCTCCGCCGGCACGTGTCCATTCGTGTAGACCGGAATGCCCTCCTCTTCAAGATTGATGTACAACTCTTCCAGCGCATCAAGATTGTCCTCGATCTCTGGCAGCAACTCGAGAATATCATCCGTCGTCAGGTATCCCTGCTCGTCGGCCTGGGTGAGGAGTTGCTGCAGGATCGCCTCCTTCAGCAAGCTGTTGTTTTCCAACCTCATTTACTCTCCTCTGCTCACCAAATGAGCATATCGCATTTCTCAGGCGATGGATTGAGCTTGGCCAATCGGGGCAAAAAGGCGGGGCGAAATGATCAAGATGTTGAAGTTGTCGAGAGACTTGTGACCAGTCCATGTCGAACTACAGGTAACAGCGGTAGAGCCGGGGGTACCCGCCGTTCTCCATTAGCTTGCTCCAATAGCTATGACACAGGTATTATGATACCACAGATATACATAAAAGTCAAGTATTTGTCGGCACAAGAGTTGCTAAAGGTAGCATGCTGTTTGAGCGTCGTGTGGCCTCTGGGGGTAGCTCAGAATCCTGTTCCCAACTTGTGACGGCCGCACGGATTTAGTTCGTTTTCTCGCCGGTCTGTGGTATAATCAGTGCTTGATGGCTTTATTCCAGGCCCGATTGTCGCGAGAGTCATGAGTGAGGAGGAGCATCCAACGCACGAGGAGGCTATTCCCCCCTTACTGGGGCGTGTATTCCATTTACGCCTTCATCCGGCTGCGCGTCTGACGTGGGTGGGGGCTGGCTGGGCAGCCATCTGTGGGACGGTAGCCGCTGGGACGCTACACCTGAGCGCTGACACAGCGGTGCGAGTGCTGTTGACGCTGGTTCTGGTGGATCCCGTGCTCGGGGCCGCATGGGCAACCCTGCCCGGCATTCGAGAACTATCTCGCACGGAGCGGGCCGATCCGGACGATCCTTCCATTGCATCAATTGCCGAAGCCGGCCTGCTGTATGGTCTGGCATTGCTGTTGGGGTCGGCCCTCGGGCCGGGTGTGGCGGTCGTCGTTGCGTTGGGGCTGCTGTTTCCGCTGGTGGTCTGGTTCGCTCTTGGCGGGTATCCGCTCCGTGATGGCTGGACTCGGGCTATGCTCGAGATTGGGTTGTCGTGGACCATCGGCCTGGCAGCGTTTGCCGGTCTGCCGGAGTCCGACCCGGCTGGCCTGGCCGGCCTGACGCTCTCCGCCGTCGCCTGGGCCGGCGAGCACGCCACGGCCCTGGCAGTCGGGCTACTTTTCGTTGTCGCGTACTACGGGAAGCTCACTCTGGATCAGCCGCTCCGACGCATCACGCGTCGAGCTCTCGTGACCCTGCCCCAGGTTGTTGCAGTGGCCCTTCTGGTTGCGTGGCATCAGCCGATATTGACCGGCGCGGCCGCGATACTCGTGCTGGCGCAGATGCTGTTCCAGCCGTATCTCGACCGGCACCATATTCGTTGGTATTTGCGCACCACCCAGTGGTTGTTTATGGGGGTGATGTTGCTCACGGCTGTTGGAGTAGCCCCCTGGGGTCAGTGAACAGTGAACAGTGATCAGTGATCAGTAAACAGTAATCGGTCAACATGCCCCTACAGGGCTCCATGAAGTATAAAGCTTGACAGTAAGTCGTTCTTGGGGTAGTGAACAGCTTGTGGTAACTGATCACTGATTACTGATCACTGATTACTGATCACTGGTACTTTGGTTGAATGCTTGTGTTATGGCATATCACCGGGTTGTCGTCAAGCTGGGCACCAGCGTGTTGACCGCCGGCACGGACCGGCTGAGCCGGCCCCAGATCCTGGACCTCGTGCGGCAGATGGCGGGCCTCTTCGCAGAGGGGCGGCAGGTGATTCTGGTGTCGTCGGGGGCCATTATGGCCGGCCGCGAGGTGCTGGGGTTCCCAAAGCTGGACAAGAACATTCCGTTTCGGCAGGTTCTGGCGGCTGTCGGGCAGGGCCGGCTGATGCACCTGTATGCACAGTTGTTCGACCTGTACGACATCATCGTTGGCCAGGCGCTGCTGACCCGGCGTGACCTGGCTCATCGTCGCCATTATCTCAACGCGCGCAACACGTTGATGGCCCTTCTCCGGCAGCGCGTTCTGCCGGTAGTGAACGAGAACGACACCGTCGCGGTTGAGGAGATCAAGATTGGGGACAACGACAACCTGTCGGCGCTGGTTGCGAACCTGGTGGATGCCGATTTGCTGATCATGCTGACGGATACAGCCGGCCTCTTCACGGCCGATCCCCGGCTGGACCCGGGGGCGCGGCTCATTCCAGAGGTCCCGGTGATCGATGATACCATCCGCGAACTGGCCGGCTCCACCACGACCGGGCGTGGCGTGGGTGGAATGACCACGAAAGTAGAAGCGGCTGAACTGGCCACCCGCTCCGGAACCGAGGTGGTGATTGCGGCCGGCAATGTCGAGAATGTGATCCCGCGCCTGGTGGCCGGCGAGTCCATCGGCACTCGTTTCCGGGCGACAGCCAGCCGGGTCGAGAGCCGCAAACGGTGGATCCTGGCGGAGCCGCCCCGGGGGACCGTGGTGGTTGACGCGGGGGCCGCGCTGGCCCTGCTCAAGAATGGGAAGAGCTTGCTGCCTGTGGGCGTCACGGCGGTCGAAGGCGACTTCGAGCGTGGCGAGACGGTTCGCGTGGTCAATTCGGCGGGCGTGGAGATTGGCCGGGGCATCATTAACTACGGGGCCAGCAGCCTGGCCCGCATCCAGGGGCTGCAGTCAGATCGGATCGAGGAGGTGCTGGGATACGACTACGGCGCGGTGGTCGTCCATCGGGACGATCTGGCGATGGTGTAACGTACAATCGACGACCGTGGACCGCCGGCTGCCCACCTGTTCGTTTGCAATGTTGCTGCTTATTGGCCTTGGCTTCGTGGTACTGGGTGTGGCCTTGGCGTACTGGGTGATTGTGATTACCGAGGGGGCGTACTTTGGGCGCCGGCTGGTCGCGTACCTGTACGATCGGGGGGCAGAGACGTACGACGACGTCAAAGAGTTCGAGCCGGTCGAGGATGCCTGGTTTCTGGGGATTCCCATGGCGCGGAATCTGGAGGGCGTTCAGCATCCGCTGGTGTTGGACGTGGCGACGGGCACCGGTCGGATGGCGCTCAGCCTGCTTCGGCAGTTGACATTTGACGGCTACGTGGTCGGGCTGGATGTTTCACGCGAGATGCTGGAGGTCGCGCGACGGAAAACGCGGCGATACACGGGGCGCATGACACTGGTGTGGCAGGATGCCACCCACTTGCCGTTCGCCGACCAGAGTTTCGACGCTGTGGCATGTGTCGAGGCTCTGGAGCTTTTGCCTGATCTGAGGGCAACATTGGCGGAGATGGTGCGGGTCTTGCGACCAGGCGGTAGCTTTTTGGTGACCAATCGAATCGGCTGGGAACACTATCTGATGCCTGGCCGGGCCCTCGAGCCAGAGAAGTTGGAATCGATGCTGATCGATCTCGGGCTGAGTCGGGTGTGGACCAAGCCATGGCAAACCTACTACGATTTGATCTGGGCGCGCAAGCCGGGGACGCTGACTGACCGGGGGAGGCCGCCGGCCCTCATTCAGATTCTGCAATGCCCGTTCTGCGGAAACCAGTCTTTGAAGGATGGCGGTAACGTGCTGACGTGCCCCGCATGTGATCGCCATTATGAGTGGAATCAGGATATCCTCGGCTTTGAGTTTCGTTCAAGGAGTGGGAGTTGGCCGGTCCGATGGAGGAAACACCATGACAACACGAATCGCCGTGATTAGCGATACCCATTTGACCAACTCAGCCGGCCTGTCGCAGCGCATTGCCGATATGTTTGCCGGCGTGGACCGCATTCTGCATGCCGGCGACCTGGTGGCCATGCCCGTCATCCAAGCGCTGGAAGACATCGCGCCCGTGTCAGCGGTAAGGGGCAACATGGATTACCCCGAGGTGACAGCCCGGCTGCCCTTGAAAACGGTCCTCCATCTGGAGGGCGTTCGTATCGGCCTGATTCACGGGCACGGTGTCTCCGGCGACATTCTGAGCCGGCACGATGTCGATGCGCTGCACGATTATCTGCTGCGTCAGTTTGACGCACCCGTCGATTGCATTGTCTACGGACATACGCATGCTGCGGAAAGCGAAGAATGGCAGGATGTGTTGTTCTTTAACCCGGGCACGGCGACCGGCCGGGGCGCCGAGGCCACTATTGGTATCTTGACGGTTGAGGGCAGTACTGTGTCAGGCGAGATCGTTGAGGTGTAGGAGGACAGAATTGGCATATCAGGAACTCGTAGACAAGGGCAAGATGGCCCGGCAGGCGGCGCGCCGGCTGGCCTTTCTCTCAACTTCTGTGAAGAATGCTGCGTTGGAATCCATCGCGGCGGCTCTGGAAACGGAACAAGGCCTGATTCTGGCAGCCAACGAGCAGGACCTGGCCGATGGGCGCGCGGCCGGCCTCAGCGCGGCCATGCTGGACCGCTTGCTCCTGACCCCCGACAGGCTGAATGGCATGGCCGACGATGTCCGCAAGGTGGCAGCGCTGCCCGACCCCACGGGCGAGGTGTTCGACATGCGCACGTTGCCCAACGGGTTACAGGTTGGCAAGAAGCGGGTGCCCATCGGCGTGTTGGGTGTGATCTACGAATCCCGGCCTAACGTGACCGTCGATATTGCGGTGCTGGCTCTCAAATCCGGCAACGCGGTCATCCTGCGCGGCGGGAAGGAGTCGCGCCGCTCCAACGAGGCGCTGGCCGGCCTGGTGGAGCAGGCTATCCTTGTCCCGAGTTCCGCTGAAGGGGCCGGCGCCGGCGTGCCCGAGGGCGCTGTCCAACTGATCCAGACCCCGGATCGCGAACTGGTGCGCGACATGCTGCGCGCCAACGACTACATTGATATGATCATTCCCCGGGGAGGAGCCGGCCTGCATCGCTTTGCCATCGAGAATGCGTCGATCCCCGTCATCACCGGCGGCATTGGTGTGTGCCACACCTACGTAGACGAGACGGCCGATCTGGGCATGGCGTTGGAGATTGTCTACAACGCAAAGGTGCAGCGCCCGACTGTCTGCAATGCGCTGGACACCTTGCTGGTGCACCGCGACGTCGCAGCGGATTTCCTGCCGGCGGTGGCGCGGCGGTGGCGCGGGGCCGGCGTCGAAATCCGATGCGATCCGGCGTCGTTTGCTATCCTGGGCGACGGTGGTGGGATCAGGCCGGCGTCCGACGACGACTTCGGGAAGGAGTTTCTGTCCCTGGTTGCATCGGTCCGGGTGGTGGACAGCCTGGATGAGGCGCTCGACCACATCTATCAATACGGAACCGGCCATTCGGAAGCCATCGTCACTGAGGACTACCGTTCGGCTCAACGGTTCTTGAACGAGGTGGACGCGGCGGCGGTCTTCGTCAATGCCAGCACCCGTTTCACCGACGGCGGTCAGTTCGGTCTGGGTGCCGAAGTCGCCATCAGCACCCAGCGATTGCACGCCCGCGGCCCCATGGGGCTCAAAGAGCTCACCACCTACAAGTGGATCATCATGGGGGATGGGCAAGTTCGTGCGTAGGAGTAGCGATGACACACAGTCCGAAAGTTGTTAAAAAGGGCGTTGATGAAACGGAAGGATACCTGGCGAATGGTCAGGTGCGGGCGATTATCGAGGAGTTAAGTGACCAGGCGCCGTTGATCACGGTTGAGGAAGTGGCTGTCGATCCCCAGGTGATTGCTTTTCTCAAAGCTGCCAATCGCCAACTGGACATCCTGGGCTACACGGAACACGGCGAGCGGCACGCCAATCTGGTAGCGCACATTGCCTACAACATCCTGGATCGGCTGGGGTATCCAGAGCGTCTATGTCACCTGGCGGCCATTGCCGGCTACTTCCACGATAGCGGGAACTTGATCCATCGTGAGATGCATGCTCAATCCAGTGCTATCATCGCCCTGCAGGTGCTGGACCGTCTGGGCATGTCTTATGATGAGATCGCCCTGATCATGGGCGCTATCGGTAATCACGAGGAGGAGCGCGGCGACATCACGTCGCCGATCTCTGCGGCGGTCATCATAGCGGACAAAAGCGATGTGCACCGCAGCCGTGTGCAGGAACAGGACCCCCTGAAGTACGATATTCACGACCGCGTGAACTACGCTGCCACTCGCTCCTTCGTCCGCGTGGATGGGGAGAAGCGAACGATTACCCTGGAGTTGGATATCGATACCGATGTGGCCGAAATTATGGAGTACTTTGAGATTTTCGTCGATCGCATGGTGATGGCTCGCCGTGCTGCGGAGTTCCTGGGCACTGCGTTTGAGCTGGTTATCAACGATGTGAGGTTGTTTTAAGGAGGAGGCACAGACACTGTGAGACTCGTTCGATTTCGTCACGATGGTGCTGCTAGCTATGGCATTGTAGAAGGAGAGGACGTGTACCGACTGAATGGCGACCCGTTTGAGTCGCCGGCCCGAGGGGATCGCGTTGGGACCCTGAGTCAGGTGCATCTCCTGGCCCCGGTTGAGCCCGGCAAGATCGTCGCTATCGGCAAGAACTACGTTGAACATGCCAGGGAGTTGGCATCCGAGGTGCCGGACGAACCGCTGATGTTCTTCAAGCCCCCCAGCGCTGTCATCGGACCTGGGGCCGGCATCGTTTATCCCAGCCTCTCGCAGGAGGTTCACCATGAGGGTGAACTGGTGGTGGTCATCGGGAGACGGGTGCGGAATGCGAAGCCAGACAATGCCCTGGGCTACGTGCTGGGTTATACTTGTGGCAACGATGTCACGGCGCGAGACCTGCAGCGCAAAGAGAATCAGTGGGTACGGGCAAAGGGCTTCGATACCTTCTGCGTGCTGGGTCCCTGGATTGAGACCGACCTGGACCCTGGCCGTCTCTCCGTCGTGACGCGCGTGAACGGTGAGGTGCGCCAAAATGGCAACACGGCCCAGATGGCCTGGGGTGTTGCTGAGCTCGTCGCCACCGCCAGCAGCGTAATGACCCTGGAACCGGGCGACGTCATCATGACCGGCACGCCGGCCGGCGTCGGCCCGATCTACCCGGGCGACACCGTCGAGGTTGAGATTGAAGGCATCGGCGTACTACGGAATCCAGTGATCAGTGAACAGTAAACAGTGATCAGTAAACAGTAATCAGTGATCAGTGACCGCAACTGATTACTGATCACTGATCACTGTTTACTGAAAGGCAGGAGTATGATCAATGACTAACGCAACCGACACGAAAGACTTCATCGCCCTGGCCGATCTATCGCCGGCCCAACTGCAACACCTGCTTGAGCTGGCGCGGGACCTGAAGGAAGAGTGGCGCTCAGGGGGCAATGCGCCACGGCTGAAGGGCCGGGTGCTCGGCATGATTTTCCAGAAACCATCGCTGCGTACGCGTGTCTCCTTCGACGTTGCTATGCTGCATCTCGGCGGACATGCGCTGTATCTGTCGCCCCGTGAGATTCAACTGGGGGTGCGGGAGAGCGTCGCCGATGTGGCACGTGTGACGTCGCGATATGTAGATGGCATCATGGCCCGGGTCTTCGCCCACGCGCACATTCTGGAACTGGCAGAGTACTCGTCCGTGCCGGTGATCAACGGGCTATCGGACTTCAATCATCCGTGCCAGGGGTTTGCGGACTTGTTTACCATCTACGAGCACTACGGCGAGCTGGCCGGCCTGAAATTGGCGTACGTGGGAGACGGCAATAACGTGGCCCATTCGCTGCTGTTTGGCGGGGCGCTGGCCGGCATGCATGTTGCCGTCGCCACTCCCCAGGGGTATGAGCCGGACCCGGCAGTGGTCGCCCGCGCCCGCCAACTGGGCGAAGAGACCGGCGCGCAGATCAGCGTCACGCACGAGCCGGCGCAGGCTGTGACGGGTGCCGATGTAATCTACACTGATGTGTGGGCCAGCATGGGCCAGGAAGAGGAGCGCGCAAAGCGACTCAAGGTCTTTCCACCGTACCAGGTCAATCAGGCACTGGTCGATATGGCGAAGCCAGACGTGGTCGTGATGCACTGCCTGCCGGCGCATCGGGGTGAGGAAATCACTGACGAGGTCGTCGATGGCCCCCATTCGCTTGTGTTTGACCAGGCGGAGAACCGCCTGCATGCCCAAAAAGCGATTTTGGCGGAGTTGATGACGAGGGACAGTAATCAGTAAACAGTGATCAGTAATCAGTAAACAGTGATCAGTAATCAGTAAACAGTGATCAGTCAACAGTGATCAGTGACCGTAACTGATCACTGATTACTGATCACTGATCACTGATTACCGGCAAGGGAGAACCCGACGGTGGTCGGCATATTACAGGATATTGAAAACTATATTGGCTGGACGTTTTCCCAGTTCACCTGGATCAGTGTGATCGACATTGCGTTAGTAACAGCGGTGTTCTACGCGTTGCTGTATGCGATTCGTGGGACGCAGGCTGTGCAGTTGCTGCGCGGGCTTATTGTCGTTACGCTGATCATCATCCTGGTCACAACTAGCGTGCTGGACAACCTCACCGCCTTCGGCTGGCTGGTGAGTCACACGCTGACGGCTCTTTTGGTCGCGATCCCTGTCATCTTCCAGCCCGAATTGCGGCGGGCGCTGGAGCGGTTGGGCCGGGCCGGGCTGGTCACCCATCGGACATCCGAAGAAGCCACGACGCGGGTGATCAATAGCATCAGGCGGGCGGCGCGGGAGCTCTCGGACCGCCGGCATGGGGCCCTCATCGTCGTGGAACAGGAAACAGGTCTGCAAAACATTGCCGAGACGGGCACTCCGATGGATGCGCTGATCTCCAGTGATCTGCTTATCACAATTTTCCATCCCAAGACACCGCTCCATGATGGCGCGGTCATCGTGCGTGGTGACCGGGTGATCGCGGCGACAGCGGTGCTCCCCCTGCCCGAGAATCCGCCGGCCGACCGCCATACGGGGACCCGGCACCTAGCGGCCATTGGTGTGACGGAGGTCTCCGATGCCATCGCCGTTGTCGTCTCCGAGGAGACCGGGGCGATTTCCGTGGCTCGCTATGGCCGCATGGTCCGCAACCTGGACGAAGGCCGGCTGGCTCGCCTGTTGCACCGCTGGTCCACGAGCCGCGAAAGAAGGCGCTTCGTTGACTTGTTGGGACCACTCCGGGGTACGGCCGCCGCGCCATCGGCAGATGGTGGCAGTGAATTTGAGGACGAATTGGCTGAGGAAGCTCTCGTGGAAGGGCCGGCGGTGGTCACCGAAACGGAATAGCACAGGATGTTCCATTCACTGATCAACAATCTCGGTTCTCTCTTGCTGGCGTTTCTCCTGTCCGTGATGGTCTGGATGGTTGCTGTCACTCAAGGCCAGGGTCCGCCGATCAGGGACGTGTATCCCGGGACTGGCCTTACGATCGAGTCGCTCAACATGCCTGAGAATCTGGTTCTCTTTAACCCGTTGACACGGCGCGTCTTTGTGGATGTGCGTGCTCCACGGGCAAATATTGATCGCCTGACGCTGTCAGATTTTCGGGCCTATGTTGACCTGTCGGGCCTGCAACCGGGACTGCACGACCTGCCGGTACAGGTGCAATGTGCTGAGTGTGGCCAAAAGCATGTGAACGTGTTGGGTTGGAAGCCTGATCGCATCTCTATCAGATTGGATGAGGCGGCGAAACGTCTGGTGCCGGTGGAGTTGAATCTTCAAGGTGGTACTGCTGTCGGGTATCAGGCGGAGTTGCCGGTGGCTGACCCGAAAGAGGTTGTGGTTTCGGGGCCGCGTTCGTTGGTTGACCAGGTGAGTTCAGCACGTGCCGATATCTACCTGTTCAACGAAGATTCCACGGTTCAGAAAGAGGTGACCCTGGTTGCTGTGGATTCTGAGGGCAATGTCGTCAACGTGCCACTTGATCCACGGCGCGTGCGTGTGACGGTATCGATCGTGCCCGAGGGTCGCCGCAAGGAGGTGGCTGTCGCGCCCACAATCAGTGGTACTGTGGCATCAGGGTATTACGCCAGCGGCATCTCCGTTGATCCCCAGACCGTCGTGCTCACCGGTCTCCGTTCACAGGTCCAGGAAGCACCTGGGTTTGTGGAGACGGACCCGGTCAGCATTGCCGGCGCGAAGCACTCCATTGAGGTTCGGGTACCCATTCATATTCCAGATGGGCTTCAACTGTTGGATCCGGAACACGAGACGGTAACGGTAAAAGTGGAAATTAGCCCGTTCATGGGCGGTCGTACACTCGAGGTGACACCGGTGATACAGAACCTGGGACCGGGCCTGACAGCCGAGGTCTCCCCCCCGCGGGTTCAGGTGTTCCTCTCCGGACCTGTTCCAGACCTGGAAAGTCTGCAAGAGAGCGATGTGCAGGTAATTCTGGACCTGTCGGATCGCCCGGTGGGCCGGCATCGCATCCGGCCAACGGTTCGGGTCGGTCCAGAGTCCCTGGAGGTGCACACACTCCCCGAAATCGTCGATGTCACGATTGCTGTGCCGGTAACGCCAACGCCCGTAGTGACGGTCACGCCGAAACCTGCCCGCTGATCTTCGGTTTCGATTTGCCCGTTGACACCGGCTGTGCTAGAATTGATAAGGAGAGTAGCCCCCGTAGCTCAGGTGGATAGAGCGCTGGCCTCCGGAGCCAGGTGCGCAGGTTCGAGTCCTGCCGGGGGTACTTTTCTGTTGCGTCTTACGTCTTACGTGAGGCGGTAAGCACGTGACTTACGCAAGACGTAAGACGCAACACCCATCTCATATCACAACGGCCAGTGCAATCCCCCCGTCGGCCTGGTTCACCTTGATCAGCTTCTTCCCCCGATTGTAGCGGTTTTCGGCCGGCGCTTTCTTTGCCGGCATGTGCTGCCGCTTGCCGTCCTCAAATATCACATCCAGTCCCGCATCCAGGGGGCCAACAGCCACAGCAGCCACTTTCCCCGTAGCGCCGGTGATGTTCAAAGTGCGAACGCCCTGCGTGCCGCGCCTCTGTCTGGTGTACTCCTTGAGCGGCACGCGCTTCACGTAGCCCTTTTCGCTGATGACAAACACCCACGCCTTGCTGATTCTATCGGCTGCGATTACAGTGCCACTGATCAGCCGGTCGCGTGTCTTCAGGCTGATGCCGGCCACGCCCCGAGCCGTGCCACTGGCCTGTGGATTCACCTCGTCGGTGCTGGTGCGCAGCACCTGACCGCTCTCGGAGGCGAACAGCACCTCCGCCCCGTCGCCAGCGATGTCGGCGAAGAGTACTTCGTCGTCCTCGTCTGGCAACCCGACCACCGTGGCCCAGTTGCCGTTGGTCAACGAGAGGTCCTCGACCCGCGTGCGCTTGATCCGCCCGGCGCGCGTGCCGGCTACCAGGTAGGCCCCCTCGCTCGGAAGCACGGCTGCGCCGACCACGCGCTCGCCCTTCCGCAAGCCCATCTGGGGGAAGGTGGCTTTCTCGGGCACAAAGCCGACCTGGTTTCGCCATGCCCGGCCTTTGCTGGAGATCAGGATGATCTCGTCGGTGGGATCGGCCTGAACCTGAATCAACTGGCTGGTGGTGGCGCGACTGGTGATGCCGCTGGCCGGCGCGTAACGGAAGCCGCTGCGATCGCGCCGTTCGATACCACCCGTCGTGACCAGCACCACCTGTGGGCCTTCGGGCATGCGGAGGTCGGACTCCGTGACCACCTGTGCGCCGGCCACGGCATCCTCGGAATCGAGAATCACCGTTCGGCGCGGTGTGGCGAAGCGCTCCTTCAGCGCCTCGGTTTCTTCGATGACTACTTCCAGCCGCTTCTTCTGGCTACGCAGCAGGCTTTTCAGGTAGCGGATACGTGCTTTGAGTTCCTTCGCCTCGTCCTGAAGTTTGTTGGTCTCCAGGGAGGTCAGCCGGCGCAGGGGCATGTCCAGGATCGCCTGGGCCTGGACTTCGGTCAGGCTCAGCTTGCGCATCAGGTTGGTGCGCGCCGTTTCGGGCCGGCGGCTGCGCTTGATAATCGCCACTACCTCGTCGATATTCGCCAGCGCCTTCAGCAAGCCTTCCACGATGTGCAGTCGCTGTTCCCGCCGTGCCAGCTCGTAGCGGGTCCGCCGCTCGATCACCTCCAGCCGAAAATCGACGAAGTGAACCAGCATCTCCCGCAGTGAGAGTCGCTGCGGGCGGACTCCATCCCGCTCAGGGTCGGGGACCAGTGCCAGATTGTTGCATCCGAACGTCTCCTGGAGCTGCGAGTACTTCAGAAGATCGGCCATCACATCGTGCGGCTTCGCTGTTCGTGAGACCTCGACGACAACGCGCATGCCCTTGTCGAAGTCGCTCTCGTCCCGCAGATCGGTGATGCCGCCGATGCGCCCGTCTTTGACCTCTTTGGCGATGCGCTCCAGCACGGTGCCCTTCTGGACGTTGTACGGCAGTTCGGTGATGACGATGTTGGCCTTGCCGCCGCCGATGTCTTCCACATGCATCCGTGCCTGGGTCACCATCCGTCCCCGACCTCGATCGTAAGCCGCGTGGATGGTGTCCCGGACCTCGCCGGCGATGTCGCGGTAGCGGTAGATGATGCCACCGGTCGGGAAATCGGGACCCGGCACCAGCTTCATCAGCTCATCGGTGGTGATCTTGTTGCGCCGCTTCCAGTTCCGGACGACGTGGATGATGGCATCGGCGATTTCGCCCAGGTTGTGGGGCGGGATGTTGGTCGCCATACCCACGGCGATGCCCGATGCGCCGTTGACCAGCAGGTTGGGGAACGCTGCCGGCAGCACTGTCGGCTCCTTCAGCGAGCCGTCGAAGTTCTCGGTGAGGTCCACGGTGTCCATGTTGATGTCTTGCAGCATCGTCTCACCGAGCGGGCTCAGGCGGGCTTCAGTGTAGCGCATGGCCGCTGCGCTGTCGCCGTCGATGGACCCGAAGTTGCCCTGGCCATCAACCAGCACCTCCCGCATGGAGAAGGGCTGTGCCAGACGTACCAGCGAGCCGTAGACGGACTGATCGCCGTGGGGGTGGTACTTACCCAACACCTCACCCACGATGCGGGCACATTTCCGATGTGGCCGGTCGGATCGCAGACCCATGTCGTACATGGCGTAGAGAATGCGCCGCTGCACCGGCTTGCAGCCATCCCGCACGTCCGGCAATGCCCGATCCTCGATCGTCTTGGCTGCATACAGCCGATACGCCCGGTCCAGTTCGGGGGTGAAGGAGAGTGTCTGTATGTCTAGCTCTTTCAGCATGTCAGCCATCCCTTACTTCAGTAATCAGTGATCAGTAATCAGTGATCAGTCAACATGCCCCTACGGGGCTCCATGAAGCATGAAAATTGACGATAACCCATTTTTAGAGTAGTAATCAGATTCAAACCGCTGATCATTACTCTGAGAATAGTTGGCTAGATGGCTGGTTGGCTGGATGGCTGGGTGGTACAATGAGAGCTAACAAGCCATCCAGCCATCCAGCCATCCAGCAAAATTCGTGCTTCATGGTGCCCAGAAGGGTATGTTGACTGGTTACTGAATACTGATCACTGATCACTGCTCACTTCCTCTTCGTCCTCTTCGTCGTACGGCTCGCCGTTTTCGTCGTAGGACTGCTCGGCATCCCAGACTTTCATGAGGCGGGACTTACGCGGGCCGACGCGTGAGCCCATCCACAGATCAACCATCTGGTTGGCCCGATGGGCATCTTCCACCGTCACCCGATACAGGTTCCGGTTGGCGAACGGTGTCTTGACCCCGTCAACTTCCGGGACATTGAACACCGTCTCTTTGAGCTGTGACGGGTTCATCTCGCCGAGGCCCTTGTACCGCTGAATCGTGATGCCATTGCGCCCCCACTCGTTCAGCACCTGATCTCGTTCCCAGTCTGAGTAGGCGTAGCGGGTTCTGCGACCGTTGGTGATCTGGTACAGCGGCGCTTTGGCGACGAATAGCCGGCCTTCATCGATCATCGGTCGCATCAGTCGCCAGAAGAGGGTGAGCAGAAGGGTCATGATGTGCAGGCCGTCCACGTCGGCATCGACGAAGATGGCCACGCCACCGTAGCGCATGTCCTCCACGCGGAAATCCCGACCCACGCCGGCCCCCACCGCTGAGACGATGGATTTGATCTCGTTGTTGCTGAGCGCGCGGTTCAGGCGGGCGCGCTCGGTGTTGAGAATCTTGCCTCGGAGTGGCAGAATGGCGTGGTACTGGTTGCTGCGGGCCTGTTTACAACTGCCGCCGGCTGAGTCACCCTCGACGATGTACAGGATGGTCTGGGCCGTGTCGGCGCCCTTGGCGACGTCAGCCAGCTTGCCGGGGAGGCCGGCATCCACCACATCCAGCACACTCTTGCGCATCACCAGGCTGCGCGCCTTGGCAGCGGCTTCGCGCGCGCGGGCAGCCGCCAGACATCGATCAACGATCCTGCGACCCAGAGAGACGTCTTTGCGGAATTGCTCCAGTAGCCCCTCGTACACCAGCGACATGACCTGGCCGTGCATTTCCCGGTTGCCGAGTTGGGTCTTGGTCTGGGAGGTGAACTCCGGCTCGGGCATGAGGACCGACAGGGCGGCAGTGAGGCCGGCGGTCGTGTCGCGCCCGGTCACGCTGTCCTTGCCTGTGATTTGCTTCTTCTCCTGGCCGAAGATATTGATCGCCTTGGTCAGGGCAGCGCGAAAGCCGGACACGTGGGTCCCGCCGTCACTGGTCGGGATCGTGTTCACGAAGGAGAGGATTTCCTCGTCGTCGGCGTCGTGATATTGCAAGACCAGATCGACCTTGGCGCCGCTCTCTGTGGTACCCGAAACGCGAATCGGCTTGCTATGGATTACCTTCCGGCCCTCGTTCAGGTGATTCACGTATGCGACCAGGCCGCCTTCGTAGCAGTACTCGCGGTGTCGGGGTTCCTTGTCCCGGTAATCCGTCAGCGTCAGGGTGAGGCCGGGGATGAGAAAAGCAGCGACCTGGAGCCGGTGGGCAATGGCGGCGAAGTCGAACTTGGTGACCTCCAGGTATTCGGAGCTGGGCATGAATTCGACCGTGGTGCCTGTTCCCAGCTTCTTGTCTGCGTGCTTCTTGATCGCTGTGGCGGAGCCACGTTTCCCGACTTCACCGATCACCTTCTCCGTCCTGGGGTCCAGGATCTGCACGGGCGTTTTCACATAGCCGTGCTCATAGCGTTGGCGGTACAGCACGCCATTCCGCCGTACAGTGACGATCAGCCGTTTGCTGAGGGCGTTGGTGGCTTTGACACCCACGCCGTGAAGACCTCCGCTGGTGGAGTAGCTGTCGGTGTCGAACTTCCCGCCGGTGTGCAACTGGGTGAAGGCCATTTCCAACGCCGACTTCTTGCTCTCCGGGTGGATGTCCACGGGCACGCCACGCCCGTCGTCGTCCACCCGGGCGCTGCCGTCCTTGTTGATGACGACGTCGATGCGCGTGCAGTAGCCGGCCATCGCTTCGTCGATGGAGTTGTCCACCACTTCGGCCAGCAGGTGGTGCAGGTTGCTCCGGCCCCCGATATACATGCCGGGGCGTTTCTGGATCGCCTCGGGGAATCCAAGTTCCTTGATCTGGCTGGCGTCGTAGGTTTGTCGTGCAGTAGCCATTGTGATCTCCTGCGAAAATGACTTCCCGCGAACACTCGTTCTGTTTCAGTTTACTGAACTTTGAGCAAATCCGAAAAACACAAGATGTAGTATGGTGTATGGAGAGTGGGTACTATATGTTGTGCATCGCGCCGGTTGTGACTCCAAAACCTGCGTCGTTTAGACATGTTGGGTCTACACATATTAGTGGGGCGCTCTGAGCGGACAACAGTCCGCGACACCGGATGTTGTGGGTCCCCGGTGTTGATTCCACGAGATACGGGGACTGTTGTCCCCTCTGAGCGGGTTAACCCCACTATTCTGCGTAGAGCCGACACGTTTTCAGTCTGACTTAACCGGAAGTTACTTCTGGGTGCCTGTTTGCCTCCGTGTAATTATAGAACGTTCGTTCTGAAAATGCAAATCCGGTAGTCGTGCTCCCTCATCAATTTGCCAAAGACCAACTGCCGGTAATGGGTGTCTTCTTCAGTACACAAACTCTCGGATGTCGTAACGACTGATGTGCGGGATGCCCCCGCTGTCGGAGAACTCCAGGCCGTGCTCGATGGCTGCGGCCTGCGCGAGTCGCTCCTCCGAGGTGAGGGTTTTCAACCGGGCCTGATAGGCATCCTGGGCGTATGGCAGACCCTCGCTGATGATCAACTCCGAGAAGTAGATGATGTCGTCCATGTCGAGCTGCATGGCGTTGATGGCGTCGATGGTGTCGCGCACGTGGGATTCGGCGTAGGCGTGTCCGCCGGCACCCAGCAGGACGATTACGCCCACGGCGACACCGCCGGCCTTCATGGCTCGAACCGCCTTGATGGCGTCTGCCGGCTTGCCTGGCTTCTTCAGGAACTGGAGCAACGCCTCATTGCCGCTCTCCATGCCGACGTAAACTCGTTTCAGGCCATACCTGGCCAGCATGGCGTAGTCCTCCGGCGACTTCTTCTCTCCGCTGAAGCCATCCAGGAAGGCGTAGATACCGCCCAACGTGTCCACATCGTAGACCTGGTGGACGATCTCCATCAGGGGCAGGAGCATCGGCATCGGCGTCACGAGGGCGTTTGCATCTCCCAGGAAGATCGTCCTACGCAGGCTCAGTCCCGCACCCAGGAAGCTGCGCACCGCCTCGGCATGGGTACGAAATTCATCCGGTGACTTGATGCGAAAAGGCCGGTCGCGGTAGAAGTCACAGAAGGTGCAGGTATTGAACGCGCAACCTTCTGCTGCCTGCAGTACCACCGCCATGTACTGGTCGGGCGGCAGGATACCGACCGGTTTGTACACCTGAGCATAGTGCGCCACGTCTGCCCTGGACCGGACCGGGTCAAACTCGATGGCCCGCTCGAATCCGACGTGGCCCTGTGGGGGCAGGGGGGAAGCCAGGTGAGCTTCATTCGACTGGATGGCGTCGAAGAGGTCGGCGACCGTCCGGCGAGCCCGTTCCTGAATCTGGAGGGCTTCATCGGGTGACAGCCGGCGGCGGTGTCGCACATGGTCCGCCGAGTGCCATTTGGCGACCATCTTGCCGTCCAGGCCCCGTCGGTAGGAAATGCCGTCCAGCATCGCCGTCCACAGCCGGCCCGCGAAGTCGCAACTGAACACATCCGTCTGCGCTGATCGTTCAATACTGACCGTCAGGCAGTTGGACTTCACGCTGATGGTGATGGGCTGCTGCTGCCACGTCCCGACGATGACCATGGTTCACTGCGACCTCTGGCCGAGGACGTTGACGCCCAGCCGGTGCAAATGCATGCAGAAGCAGTAGAAGTTCGGTGGAAAGTGGGGTGACAGAAATATGACGTTCATCGGCTTGAGAGGTGTGTGTTCAGAAACTCTACGATGGCAGGATAGGCGACTTGCTTGTTCTTCAGCTTAACCAGCCCGTGTCCCTCGTCGTCGAACACCAGGAACTCCACCGGGACGCCTCGGGCTTTGAGTGCCTCTACCAGTTGCTCGGCTTCGCTCAGGGGCACGCGCGGATCGTTGGCGCCATGGATGACCATGAGCGGGGCAGTGATTTTGTCCACGTGGTTGATGGGCGCGATGCTCTCCATGAACTCGCGGTCACGTTCCAGGCTGCCGTACTCAGCCTCGCGGTGGGCGCGTCGGTACTCGCTGGTGTTTTCCAGGAAGGTGGCGAAGTTGCTGATGCCCACGATGTCCACGCCGGCGGCCCACAAATCCGGATACGTGGTCATGGCTGCCAGCACCATGAAGCCGCCGTAGCTGCCGCCGTACACGACAATCCGGTCGCCGTCGATGTCGGGCTGCTCCCTGAGCCAGTAGGCAGCGTGGGCCAGGTCGGCCACGGAGTCCATGCGTTTCTCCACGTCGTCCAGGTGGCTGTAGGTCTTGCCATAGCCGGTGGAGCCGCGCACGTTGGGGGCGAGCACCGCGTAGCCGTTCTGCAGGAAGTATTGGATGAAGAAGTGGAAGAACGGCCGGAATTGGCCTTCGGGACCGCCGTGTACGGCGACGATGGCCGGCACCGGCTCGCCGCGATGCACAGCCGGCCTGTAGAACCAGGCCGGCGTCTGCCGACGTCCATTCTGCCCGTCGCTGTCGAACGTGGGGTAGTGAATGAGTTCTGGTTGAACAAATGATTCGAGTGGAAGCCCCGCGTGCGACGATCGCGTAGCGGCTCGCACCTGGTCGGCCTCCAGGTCCCAGATGAAGATGTCGGAGGTGCGGGTGGCGCTGGTGTACGAGAAGGCCAGCCGGCTCGAATCGGGCGAGAAGGCGAGACGCCCGTCCATCATTGCCACCACCCCCGCTGTTGGCCCGAGTCCGGGAGCCGCGCGGCTGTCGCCGGCGATGAGGTCGAGCAGGCGCAGTTCCGATGCGCCATCGACGTTGACGGCGTATGCCAGATAGCGTCCGTTCGGCGACAGGGTCATCAACTCGGCGTCCCGGTCGGGAGCGGTGACGGCCTCGATCGCCAGTGTTTCCAAATCCAGGCGGGCGATGTGGAGGAACTCCGAGTCCAAATCGGTGTTGACATAAAGCGACAGGCCGTCTGCGGCGTAGCGAACAGCCGTGTAGCGGGCATTGTCTGTGGAGGGGGTAATCTGACGAGCGATGCCTGTTGTCAGGTCGATCTCGAACAGGTCGTGGCGGAAGGAACTGGACATGCGGGCGGCGACGACGCGCCGGCCGTCGGGCGAGAAGGACAGGTTGAACAGGAAACCGGGGTCCTCGTGCTGCCAGACCATACGAGCCTCGCCATCCAGCGGCTGAAGGTAGAGATCGAACAGGCCGGCGTGGCGCCGGTTGGCGGCAAAGAGAATCTGGCTGCCATCGGCCGACCATTCGCCGAAGATATGCATGGCATCCTCATGGCCGACTGTGAGAGGGGTCTCGACTGCTCCGTCGGCGGAGAGCAGGAAGAGTTGTGCGTTTTCGTTGCCGCCCACATCCCGGGTGTAGATGAGCCGACCATCACCTGGGGCCGGCGAGCACCATACCCCCATCACGCGGTCGGCATCGAAGGTGAGCTGATCTGGCCACAACACCTCATCTGAGCCGGCGGGCAAAGCCACCTGCCAGACCTGTGCCGTGCCGGTGATGTTTGTGAGGAAAGCAATGTGCCGGCCATCGGACGTGAAGCTGGGGAAGTAAGCCTGGCGAACGTTCAGATAACGGGAAATGACATACATCGTCGTCACGGGTAAACTCCTGGATCACTCCACCGGGTCAGTTTTTCATACTGATTGCGCGCGAATTATAGCACTGCCGACAGAATAGGGCAATGATGTTCGTTAGTAACCGCTTCAGCGGTTTTGTGTTGGGGGCAACAACTGAAGCCTGTCCTGAGCCAGGTCGAAGGATCGTTACTACGAATCGCTCGACTCAGAAGTGGGGAGGGGACCAGAGTGCCCCCTTGCCCCGGTCGAAGGCCGGCGGGACAAGGGGGCACCTGGGGATGCAGCATCGGGGATAGGGAAGTGATTGTTGATTCCGATGGCCGGCCTGCATTCGTGCCAGTCGTTGGGATCAGGTCATCGCTTTCGATCTCGCTTCCCAAACCGGCCACGCTTGCCGGCCTGCCCCGGAGCCTTGACATAGATGTCCGTGTCCTTCAGCTCCTGGAGCACCTGCTGAATCTCGGCTTGATTCATCCCCGTGCGACTGGCGATCAGGTCTGCCAGTTCGTCAACTTTCACCTTATGCCACGATGCAGTGCGAGGGCGATTGGTGTCGCTGGATCTAAATCGACTTGCCATGGGCAGGGTTTGTCCTTTCGTACTTGTGCTGCGCGTATGCGCAGGTGTCCGTGATATGTCAGTGACAGGACTCACTGGCATCAGGACAAAATGGCCAAGTCGCTGTATTCCGTCACCCCCTTCCGAAACTCAACCCTCTCGGGGCGGGACCGTCCCGCCTGTTGCGATTATGTCACATTGTATCGGTCCCAAGCGTTTCCAGCAAGGCCCAAGATATAGGGGTTTGCGATCGTGAAAATGCCCATATCTAGTGGTTGTAGCTACCATGAGACTAACCTCTCGATATATTCCAGCGACTGGTGCCGGAAGTAGGTGTTGTACAGCTCGGCGTAGTGGCCGGCCTGCGCCAGCAACTCGTCGTGCGTGCCTTCTTCGATGATGCGACCGTGTTCCATGACGATGATCCGGTCGGCGTGTTTCACCGTGGACAGCCGATGGGCGATGACGATGGCCGTGCGGTCGCGCATGATGGTATCCAGTCCCTCCTGGATCTGCGTTTCCGTGAATGGGTCCACGCTGGCGGTGGCTTCGTCCAGGATGAAGATGGCCGGGTCTTTGAGCAGTACGCGGGCCAGGGCAACCAGTTGTCGTTGGCCCATCGAAAGGTTGGATCCGCGCTCGCCTGCGTCCGTGTCTAACCCATCGGGCAGATCGGCCAGCCAGTCTCCGTTGCCGATGTGCATGGCTGCTTCGGACACCTCGGTGTCGGTCGCGTCTGGCCGGCCATAGCGGATGTTCTCGCGTACCGTACCCGAGAACAGGAACGGCTCCTGCGGAACCAACCCGATGTGACGGCGGTACTCGTTCAGGTCCAGCCGGCGGATGTCCCGCCCGTCGATCAACAGCTCGCCGTCCTGGAACTCGTAGAAGCGCGCGATCAGCCGGGCCAGGCTGCTCTTGCCGGCGCCGGTGTGGCCCACCAGCGCCAGCGTCTCTTTCGGTTTGATGTCCAGCGAAAATCCTGACAGTACGGTCTCCTTGCTGGTGTAGGCGAAAGTGAGATTCCGAAATTCGATTCGGCCCTGAAGGGGCGCAGCATGTTCTGTCCCTGGCTGTGTCCCCACGGGTTCGGCTGCTGTCTGGACGACTTTGGGGTCGGCGTCGATGAGGGCAAATACCCGTTCCGCAGCCGACAGCCCATCCTGGAACTGGCTCCAGAAGGAGGCGATGTTCATCATCGGGAACCAGTAGAAGCCCACCGCCTGCATGAACAGATACCAGTCACCGGGGCTGATGGTTCCGGTGCGGGTCGCCAGCCCGCCGGCATAGACGAGCGCAGCGATTGCCAGCCCGGAACCCATGCCCATCACCGGAAAAATCGTGTTGAGGGTCAGGCCACGGCGCAGTCCGACCTGGTAGGCTTGCTGGTTGTTGGCATGAAACGTGGCGTAGATGGCATGTTCCTGCCGAAAGCCCTTAGCCACCACGATCCCACTGACCGATTCCTGAATCTGAGCGTTGATTTTGGCTGTGACCCGTCGCGCGCGCTGCGTGACCGTCCGAGCGATGCGTCGGAAGCTGAGGGCGATGACGATGACGATGGGCGTCATGCCCAACAGTAACAGGGTCAGCCGGACGTCAATGTTGAAGAGCCAGACGGAGAGGATGACGACCAACAGCACCTGGCTCAGCAGATTCGTGATCAGGGTGACGACGTTGGAGAAGTCCTGAGTGTCGGACGTAACCCGGCTGACGATCTTGCCGGTGGGATGTTCATCGAAAAACGAGAGGTCGTGCTGGATGGTGGCATTAAAGGCGTCTTCCCGCAACTGGAGCACCACGTTGCCGACGATCCGCGCGGAGAAGAGTTGCTGAATGAAGTTGAAGCCCCAGGCCGCCACACCCAGCAGAAGCACGCCGCCGGCCAGCAGCACCATGTTGCGGACCAACGGCTCTTCCGCCACCAGGTCAATAGCTTTGGAGATCAGGATCGGTCCGCCGGTCCCGGCCGCCGAGTTCAGCGTGATGGCGACAGCGACCAGGATCATCTGCCGGCTGTGAGGCCGGAAGTAGTCGATGATCCGGCGCAGCAGTTCCCGATCGCGGTAAACGCGGTCGTATGCCTCGGATTCGAGACCGTCTAGTATGAAACCCATGATCGTGGTCGTTCAGTAACCAGTGATCAGTAACCAGTGATCAGTGATCAGTGATCAGTCGCGAAACTCCGGCTACTGATTACTGACAGGAGTTACGCGGTAAAGGTGACCGGCACTTCCTCAACCCCGTCGGAAGACCAGCAACGCTGGTTTTACAGCCCAAACAGGTACTCCCGACACAGCTCCGAAGTGCCGGTCACCTGATCTCGCTCTCACCGCGTAAGTCCTGTTACTGATCACTGGCTGTGCATCACGTATCGTACCTTGCAAAGATTCGTTGGTAGTCCAGACTGCGCTCCAACAGATCCTCATGCGTTCCCTGGTCCACCAATTCGCCGCGTCGCAGGACCAGGATGCGGTCGGCCCAGCGGATCTGGCTGAGCCGGTGGGTGATGAGGAACGTGGTCCGCTGCTGGCTGATCCGCCGCATGGCCCGCTGAATCTGGTCCTCGGTGGCACTGTCGATGGCGCTGGTGCTGTCGTCCAGGATCAGGATGCGCGGGTTGGTGAGGAAGGCCCGGGCGATGGCGATGCGCTGCCGTTGCCCGCCGGACAGCATCACGCCACGCTCGCCCACTTCGGTGTTGTAGCCGTCGCGAAAGCTCATGATGAAATCGTGGGCCTGAGCTTCGCGGGCTGCCTGTTCAATCGTGTCCTGGCCGGCCTCGGCGCAGCCAAAGGCGATGTTCTCGGCAATCGTGCGGGAGAAGAGGAAGATGTCCTGCTCGATGGTCGAGATTTGCGAACGGAGCGACTCCAGGCTCCAGTCGCGCACGTCCACGCCGTCCACCAACACGCACCCGCTATCCACGTCGAATATCCGGTTGATGAGCTGGGTAAGGGTGGTCTTGCCCGACCCGGTTTGCCCCACGATGGCGACCGTCTCGCCCGGCCGGGCGGTGAAGCTGATGTTCTTCAGCACCGGCTTCCCATCGTAGCTGAAGCTGACGTTCTCAAAGACCACTTCCCCCCGAATCGGTTGGGCGACGCCGGCCGGGTTCTCGTCCAACTCGGTTTCGGTGTTGATCGTTTCCAGAATCCGCCGGGCGCTGGCAATCCCTTGCTGCACCAGATCGAAGGAAAAGAGGGAGATGAACGTGGGAAAGCGGAGTGTTCCCAGCAAGCCCATGAAGGCGATGACTTCGCCCAGGCTGATGCCGCCCGCTCGCCAGAGCAGCAGGGCGTGCAAGAAGCCGGCCGCCCAGGCCAGGCTGAACATCAACATGGGCAGGTAGCGAGCCTGAATCTCCCCCTGCTTCACGAAGTAATCGCGGAACAGGCCGGCATTCTGGGTGAACTTGCTCCACTCGTACCGTTCCTGCACATTGGCCTTGACGATTTCAACCCCGGCGATGGCTTCCGCCAGGCCGGCGTTCATCGTCCCGAATTGCTCGCGCATGGCGCTGCTGACCGGGCTGAGTCGTCGGTTGTAGTCGATCAGAGTGATGGCCAGCAGGATGAGGAAGATGAACGGGACGAGCAGCAGCTCGGGGTTCAGCCGGCCAATGAGGACGACGGGGACGATGATGGCCATGGTGGAATCGGTGATCAGGTTCAGGCCAGGGCTGAGCATCAGGTTGAGGTTGTGCACATCGTTGGTGGTGCGGGCCATGATGTCGCCGATGCGCTGCCGGCCATGGAAGGTCTGGCTCTTGCCCAACAGGCTGACGTACAGTTCATCGCGGGCATCCCGCTCGACCCGTTGGGCTGAGAACTCGATGCTGGCGTTGCGCGCCAGCCCCGTCACGCCCTGCCCGACGGCCGAGCCCATCACGGCCGCTGCCAGTCCCAGCAGGGAGGCCGTCTGCCAGCCTGGTGTGGTGATCAGGTCAAATGCCCGGCCAACAAAGATCTGGATGTAACTGTAGAATCCGTTGTTCAAAACGGATGCCAGGACCATCGCCAGGGGGAAGATCGGGTAGCGCAGCACGTGGGAGATGATCCAACGCACCGGCCCGGAACGGTTGTAATGGTATTCGTTTTCGAGCCTGAATTCTCTACCGTTCATATCGTCCCATGAGCCGGGCCTGGCCGACGATATGTCCTTCCAGGGCTCGCTCGACCTGGGACCGTGAAGCGCCCCTGGACAGATTGAGGGTGTCGGTGTCCAGGGCGTACAATGTGAAGAAGTACCGATGGGGGCCGTGGCCCGGCGGGGGGCATGGGCCGCCGTAGCCGGCCTTGCCGAAATCGTTCCGGCCGGCCAAGCCGATGTCGCCGACATGCCATCCTTCAGACAGGGTGGTCACATCAGCCCGAATGTCGAAGAGTACCCAGTGTGTGAAGGTACGGCCAGGGGCATCGGGGTCGTCCATGATGAGGGCGAAACTCCGGGTGTTGGCCGGCGCGTCCAGCCAGCGCAACTCAGGGGAGACATCCTCACCCTCACAGGTGTAGCGTTTGGGAATGGTGTCACCTTCGCCAAAGGCCGTACTCTCGACGGTGAAGGCTATCGGCTCGCCGCCGGCTCGTGGGACAGCGGTCGGAGCCGGCTGTGGGGTGGAGCACGCTGCCAGCGCGAGCAGGATGCCCAGGGCGAGGGTGACGAATGCCGGCATGAGACGACTGGTCTGGCGGGGGCAAAATCGAGACATCTTGTGTATTCAGCGGTCGAGATTCATACGGAACAGGTCGTGATCACGTATCCTGATCACCACGCAAGCGCGCCAACTCGGCCGCGAGCTCTCTAGCCCGGGCTTCGGCTGCCTGGCGAGCAGCAGCCTCCTCGCTGGCGCGCCTCTCAGCCTCTCGCAAGGCTGCGGCCAGTTCCGGCGGCGGTAGAAGTCGCTCGCCTGTCGCTCGCTCTACCAGGCGAAGCTCACCGCCGTCCGCGACCAGAAGAAGTCCTAGCACCTCGCTGATGAGTTGCAAGCCATCTGGCGTGATCGTTGCCTCAATCTCACGATAGCCGCCGTTGGTCAGCCGAAAGCCGCGCAGCACCGGGCTCAGGTACTCGCTCAGTGGATCAAAGAGAAAGTACTCGCGGACACCCATCCACTCATACAACCCCTTTTTCGTGCCCAGGTCTTCGCTCCACGTGCCTCTCGATGTCAGCTCAAACACGACATCAGGCCCCACGCCTTCTTCCCATATCTTCCAGGTGCGGCGTTCCGCTTTTGACGCGCCAAATACGACAAAAACGTCCGGGGCGACGTTCCTGGTGGGATTACCCTCTTCGTAGTATACGAACATGTTGGCGCCGACGTACACGTCAGGTCGATTTCGGAAAAACTCGCGGAGCATGGAGAGGAGGTATGTGATCAGCGTAACGTGGAAGCCTGTCTCCCCCATGGGTTGACCGTCGCTTTCGGGGTATTCGATTGTTTGAAGCTGGAGTTGTGGAAGCATTTCGCTCACCTCGATCACAGGGCCATGCGGATCCTGATAGGATTGTACACCGAAAGTGGGTGGCCGGCAAGCCTGGCTAGACCCTAAGGGTTTCTGAAACCCTTAGGGTCTGATTCTCTACGCCAGCAACGCGGCGAACATGCCGGATAGAACGATGCCGTCAAAGGTGCCGGCTCCGCCGATGCTGACCACCCCGGTCTGGAGCGTCTCCATCTCCCGCAGGTGCAACAGGTCCGCACCAATCAGTGGTCCCAGGACCCCCGCCACGAAGGCGATGGGCGGCGCAAATTGCGGGACCAGCAGGAAGGCGGGTATGGCTGCCACCAGCGGCGGCACCAGGGAGGGCATGACGATGCCCACAGTCGGGACCGGCCGGGCAATGGCGTAGCAGACGGCGATGTTCAGGCCGGCAATGGCTACGAGGGGCAAAAGCACCTGGGGACCCCGGTTGATGACGCGGAGGGTCTCGTACAGGGCGATGCCGGCCGGGATCACGCACCCGCCGACGTTGACCGCAATTACCATATAAGTCCGCACCCGTTGCCGAAAGGGAGCACCCCAGCCCCCATACAGGCGGGGCATGAGCCGGCCAAGGCCGAAGAGCTGGAACGGATCATAGACCATCTCGACCTCGCGCTCGATGCGCCTGACCGGAAGGTTGATCGCACCGCCCAGGAAGATGCCCAACAGGGCCAGGAGCGCCAGGGCGGGGGGCAGGCCCAGGCGAGCGAGGGCCGTGGCCATGACCTGGGCGAAGAAGAACGGGGCCAGGAAGAGGAACCCGAACAGAACCAAGAGGGCAAAGCATCCAGGTGCAAACATCAACTACCTCCTCACCAGTGATCAGTAATCAGTGATCAGTAATCAGTTTTGGACATCGGCTGCGTCAACAGGTCAGGCGGTGTAGGAGAGGCAGATTTCATAAAGTTTTTCCACTGCCGGCCTGTCCTCGCCAAAACGGCACCTCACTTCTCGCAAATGCTCGAAGTATTTCCCCGTCTCCTGCCGGCCTACGGGACTCGTGGCCAGCCACACCGGTGTTCTGGCCCCCTCGTCTGGTGATTCGTGTCCCCCGAAACCCAGGTTATTGCTCAACCTGGAGTTCACATCACCTGGATGGCAGGCGTTCACCGAGACGCCGTAGGGTTTCAATCTCTCCGCAAACGCTACCGTCAGCATCCGATTGGCCTGCTTCGACTGGCGATAGGCCGGCCCGTTGCTGTACCTGCGGCGCTTGAATTCCAGATCATCGAGATCAAGATCGCCGGCCCAATAACTGGCCACGTTGACCACACGAGACGGCGACGAGCGCTTGAGGT
This sequence comes from uncultured Anaerolineales bacterium, assembly GCA_964532665.1. GTDB lineage: Bacteria > Chloroflexota > Anaerolineae > Epilineales > JAANWY01 > CAZHMV01. The sequence goes on along the minus strand of CAZHMV010000012.1, from coordinate 6,417 downwards.
GCTCACTGAATGCCTGGATCATCCAGAAGTATCCCAGCACGTTGGTGGCGAACTGGAGCTCGATCCCTTCGGGCGTCTCTTGCCGTGTGCGCGGCGTTACGGCCGCGTTGTTGACCAGAACATGGAGTGGTCCACGCCACCGTTCCGCCAGAGCCTGGATGGATGAATACCTCGATACGTCAACCAGCTCGTACCGAACGTGGTTGTTCCCCGTGGCTCGCGTGATGTCGGTCACGGCCTGCCGGCCTTTCTCCTCGTTTCGACAGGCGAGAACAACCTCGTACGCTTGTTGTTGAGCGATCTGTCGTGCTATCGCTTTCCCGATAGCGCCGGTTGCGCCCGTGACGAGCGCGACACGTCTCTTGCTGTCTTCTCTCTTCTTCATCTCTGGCGTGAGTTTCTGCCATATCCGTTCAGCCACCCTCCCGCAGGTTGCGATGCACAATGGTTTTGCATCCGAAACCCGGTCTTGAAGCAGCGATTCTCAGCCGGAAAGGCTCCAAACCTGCGGGAGGGTGAGTAGCAACGCGGAATCAAGTATACCAGGGGTCTGGACGAGGGACAAGCCTTTTGCTTGTGATCAGATTCACCTTGCCGATGGTGTCCACCAGGATAACCACGGCCCAGGGGAGCCAGGTGGGTAGTTTTGCCGGCAGGCGTGGCACGACCACCAGGCTGACGACGATGGCGATCAGCCAGATGGCGAGGATGAGGCCGGCGCGGCGCGCATTACGGCTGAGATTCATGGGTCTACAACTCCCCCCGAAACGCCCGGTCCAGCACCGCCGGCAGCAGCGCATCCAGCTCCGCCTGGGTGGCATCCTGCAAGGCGGTGAGTTCGTCCACCTGGGCTTGCAGGCTGTCCAAGTAGGCGACGAT
>CAZHMV010000012.1:1831-5438 GCA_964532665.1 uncultured Anaerolineales bacterium | reverse complement strand
TAGTGCCTCCGCCTCCTCCCGCGCCTTGGCCCGCAGGTCCCGCGCCTCCTCGATGAGCGCCGCCAGTTCCTCGACGCGGGCCACGATGCGGCGTTGTTCGTCAAGGGGAGGGAGAGGAATCTGCATTTGCAGGAACTGCCCTTCCTTCAAGCGGTTTCGGCTGGTTGGTGTGCTGCCACTGCTCAGCCCCAGCGCTTCCAGCCAGGCACTTTCACGCGAGAAATAGAGCCACAGGAACTTCGGACTGATTCGCTCACGGTCCAGCTCAAAGCATGGGAACTCGTTTGACACAAAGCAACCTTCGTGTTCCGGCTGAGCCACGGCGAAGGAGCCTTTCCAGGCAAACAGCCGATTGTACACGAAATCGCCTGGCTTGACGGCGAATAGCTTGGTGGCCCGAATCTCTATACCCAGCTTTTCCTCTTTGACGTACAAGCCTTTCGCATACCAGTGAGCGCCCAACAAACGATATGCTTTCGAGCCATCAACGCTTTCTGGGCGTGACACCTTTCTGGCCACCTGTGAAATGGGAACGACATCCCACTCTTTACTCATCACTGTCAACCTTGACAATTATCCCAAACTAGTGATACGATCTGCCTGCCAGGGGACAAAATTCGGCTCCATGCCGTGTGAGCGTTTGACCGCGACCGAATGATCCTGTGTCCCCGACAAGCTTTCTGAAGCCACTATCGTGAGCGGCCTCTTTGGTGTGAAGAGACTGCGTTTGGGCTGCACTTGTGCTCCCAAAGCTTCCTGTATCTCCGCCATCAGCGGCCGGCCCACCGCTCCACATCCAGAATGTTACACCGGGTAAGCGTGCAAGCCGGCCATCATCGCTCCCTCAACAGTCCCGTCCACGTGTTCGGACCCTGGGAAAAACCAATCGTTCGGATCATAGCGTTCCGAACTGTGTTTGTATATCGCAAACTCCCAGTTGTTCATATCTCCAGTGTATTCCAGACGGCAAATGGGGCCGATTTGTCCATAATCACTTCTTTCCAGATAAAGGTAGTTTCCTCTGAATCGAGTCGCGTAGAAGCAGGTCGGGTCTCCGCTGCCTTCATTGAACCGCTCGACGATTTCATTCACTTGCGCCTTGACGTCATCGGGGATTCCTTTTTTGCTCATTGATCATCCTCCGTGGTCTACTTACCCTCCCGCAGGTTTGAGCCGTATCTGGTCGAGAATCACTGTCCCCAGTACGCATCTCCAAGGGCAAAGCGTCGCCCATCGCAACCTGCGGGAGGGTGGCTCGACTGTATAAGAGCACTCACCTCAGTGCCTCTTGAATCTCTGTCATCAGTGCCAGAATCCGTCGTTCCTTCGCCAGAACAGCCTCCGCCAGTTCTTCCGGTGGGCGGTGCACCAGCGCCTCCTGGCTGCTGGGGTTCTTGATGTCCAGGTTGTAGTTGTTCTCCAGTACCTCCTCCACCGGCACCAGCCAGGAGTGCTCGGTCTCCGGGCGTTCGTCCCACAGAGCGCGGCACTCGTCGAACTCGGCGTCGCGCAGCGGTTTGGTCTTGGTGTACTGCCGGCGTCCCTCGGGCAGGGGCAGCTCGTAGTACCAGATCTCCCGCGTGGGGCCGTCCCGCTGGAAAAAGAGGAGGTTGGTGGGAATGCTGGTGTAGGGCGCAAAGACCCCGTTGGGCAGGCGGACAATGGTGTGCAGGTTGAAGTTCTCCAGCAACTCCTGCTTGATGCGCGCCGCCACACCAGTGGCAAAGAGGGGGCCGTTGGGCAACACCATGGCGCAGCGCCCGCCTGGTCTGTCGCCTTTTGACCGTTTCAGGCTGCGCATGATGAACTGGAGGAAGAGCAGCGCCGTCTCGGAAGTGCGGGTGCCCTCCGGGAAGTTGGCCTGGATGCCGGCTTCCTCCTCGCCGCCAAAGGGCGGGTTGGTCACGATAACATCGTACCGCTGGCGGTCGGTGATCTCGTGCAGGGGCCGGGCCAGGGTATTGGCCCGTACCAGGTGGGGGTTCTCGATGCCATGCAGCAGCAGATTCATCATACCCAGCAGGTAGGGCATGGGCTTCTTCTCGGTGCCGTACAGGGTTTGGGTCTGGAGCGTCTCCCGGTCCTCGATGGTCCGCTGCTGCTTTTTCATGTATTCGTAGGCTTCCACCAGGAAGCCGCAGGTGCCGGCAGCCGGGTCGTAGACTTTCTCGCCAATCTGAGGGGCCATCCGCTCGACCATGAAGCGCACCACGGGCCGGGGGGTGTAGAACTCGCCGTTGGTGCCGGCGGCGTCCCGCATCTCGCGCAACATGCTTTCGTACAGGTGGGACAGGGTGTGGATGTCGTCGCTGCTGTTGAAGTTGATGCGGTTGACCAGGTTGACCACGTCCCGCAGCAGGTAGCCGCTGAGCATGCGGTTGTAGGTCTCGCGGAAGATGGCGGCGATGACGTCGCGCTGGTCCCCCTCTTCGGTGCCCACCAGCCCGCGCAGGTAGGGGAAAAGGTCGTTGTTGACGAAATGGAGCAACTCATCGCCGGTGAGGCCGTGATCCTCGTCGGCGGCCCAGTCGCGCCAGCGGTACGGGGGCTCGATCACATCGCGATGCCGGCCGCCCAGCAGCAGCCGGCGCTGCTCCAGGTCATCGAAGCACTTGAGGAACAGGATCCACGACATTTGGGGGATGCGGTCCACGTCGGTGCTGAGGCCGGCATCCTTGCGCATGATGTCGCGGGCCGTCTTGATGGCGGATGAGAGTTCGGATTTTCTCATGGTTCTCCTGAGTGATTCGCCCCACCCTCCCGCAGGTTCTGGCCATATCATGCTACACGTATTTCAGGCCAGGGATGTCGTTCAATCGACAACCTGCGGGAGGGTGAGTGTCGTACCATCCCGCAGGTTCTGGTCAATGAGTTGCACGTATTTTAGACCAGGGATGTCGTTCAATCGACAACCTGCGGGAGGGTGATGGCTAATCCCAGACGTATTTCTTGATGAGTTCGCGAGCTTGCAGTTCGTCCTGATAGTCGGCCACAAATTGCCGGTAATCCTCAGGGGTTGGGAACCGCTCACGGATGAATGCTGCGTCCTTCAAGGTCCCCGCGCGCTGGCCGATCCACTCCAGGTAGTTTGAGTACGACCAATCCTCGGGCCGAGAAACCAGTTTTGCTTTGAAAGGGTTCAGGTGAATGTACCGGCAGAGGTGAACGAGGTACTCCTCACGATCCACCCACACATGCCGGAAGCGCCCTTCAAACAGCGTCCCTCTGCGACCCTGTTGTCGGTTCACCGCTTGTACATAGGCGTTGAACAGCACATTGATGAACTTGGACAACGGTTCAGCGGTCTCCTGTCTGAGCAGAAAGTGGTAATGGTTGGGCATCAGGCAATACGCGATGACGGTAGCGCCGTACTTTCGATAGTAGCGTTTGACCAGGCGCAGACAGTGTTCGTAATTGCCTGGGTTGAAGAACAGCAGTCCTCCATCGACAGCTCGGTTGTATACGTGGTAGTAGTGTCCCTGAGCGAATACGTCGCCTCGGTATGGCATCTTCAATCTCTCCTCCTACCCTCCCGCAGGTTGCTATGAGCGGTGCTCTCGCCTTGAGGCTAGAACCTGGATCGGCCGGCGTTGGCCAGACAAGTTCG
>CAZHMV010000012.1:0-1731 GCA_964532665.1 uncultured Anaerolineales bacterium | reverse complement strand
TGAGCGGTGCTCTCGCCTTGAGGCAAGAACCTGGATCGGCCGGCATTGGCCAGACAAGTTCGGAACCTGCGGGAGGGTGAATTCATGTCACGCCGCATAGATCAGGTCCTGTAAGCGGCGCGTAGCATCCTTCAGATCTTCCACCCCGCCGAAAAGGTCCGCAATCTCGATCACGGTGCCCGGCACAGGCACATCGGGGAGCTCCAGAATGTGCAAATCCGTCAGTTGGGCCACGCCGTGGTCGGTGTACTTGTCCAGCAGGTAGTCCAGCACTTCGCGCGCCTGGGGACCATACGTATCGAAGAAGTCCTTGTGCTCGCGGCGTACCGCTTCGGCGCGCTCGCGGCGGGAGCGCAGCGGTGCGTTGAAAGCCACGTGGATCAGCAGATCGAAGGGGTCGGCGTCGGGCTGACCCGTCGCCTCGGCCAACTGCTCAAAGAAGATGCCCCGGCTCTCCAATTCCGAGATCACCACGGCCCGCTGATCGGGATTGCGCCAGGCTGATCGAATCTTGCCGGCGTCACCGTAGAGAGTGCGCACCTGCTCGCGCGTATAATCGTCGAATCGCCGGACACGCAGTCGCTTCCCCTGCGGGTCCAACTCCTGAACCATATCGCGGATGATGTGAACCTGCGCGCCGTCCACGTAATACTTGCGTGGTTCACCCTCGCTGTCGTCGGCGATGGCCGGCTCCGCTCCCTCCTCAGCCATCTCCGCCGCTTCCACCGCCGCGCCTGTTTCCGTGCGGCTGATGACCTCGCCCTGCTCATTGATCACTTCCTCGGCGGTCAATTCCGGATAGCCGTCAAAGTCGGGGTCGGCAAAGAGACGTGTGGCGCCCACGTAGTCGAGGATCGTGAACCACAGCTTGTCCTCATCCACGAACAGGCGGGTACCCCGCCCGATGATCTGCTTGAACTCAACGATGGAGTTGATTGGCTTGAACAGGACGATGTTGCGACAGGTAGGCACATCCACGCCCGTAGACAGCAGCTTGGAGGTGGTGACGATGACCGGGAAATCCTGCTCGGGGTCCTGGAACCGGTGCAGGTGCTGCCGGCCAATCTTCCCCTCATCCGACACCACGCGGACCACGTAGTCGGGATGTGCGTGGGTGATGTCGGTGTTGCAGTTGTTAAGGGCCTTGCGCATGTCGTCGGCGTGTTCCTGGTCCACGCAGAAGATGATGGTCTTGCCATAGCGGTCCGTCTTCAACAGATAGTCCGTCAGATGCCGGGCGACCGCCTCGGTGCGGCTCAGCAGAGAGACGATCCGCTCGAAGTCCCTGGTCTCGTATAGGCCGTCGGGCACCTGGCGCCCGAAGCGGTCCAGCAGGCCGGGGTCTGGCCGCCAGCCGGCGGCGTCCACGTCGGTGAGGACGCGCCGCACCCGGTAGGGAGCCAGGAAGCCATCGTCAATGCCCTGGGCGAGGCTGTAAACGTAGATGGGATCACCGAAGTAGCGATAGGTGTCCACATTGTCGTTGCGCAGGGGGGTAGCGGTCATCCCAATCTGGGTGGCGTGGTGGAAGTATTCTAGGATTTGCCGCCAGTTGCTTTCGTCGCGGGCGCTGCCGCGGTGACATTCGTCTACAACGATCATGTCGAAGAAGTCGGGCGGATAGCGCTGGTAGAGACCGGGCCGGCCTTCGCGGTCGGCGATGGCCTGATAGATGGCGAAGTAGACCTCCCGGCTCTTGATGGGCCGACGCTGGATCTTGTGCAGCGCGTC
>CAZHMV010000011.1:0-70460 GCA_964532665.1 uncultured Anaerolineales bacterium | reverse complement strand
ATATCACAGAAAAGCATGAAAGTCAACGGGCCCGCTGTCGGGCAATTCGTTGCAGATTCTAGCGGCTGAGGGCCCGCCGCGCCTGCTCGGGATCGTACGGTAGCCCGATGCCAGGCGAGTGCCCTGGCATTCCCGGTGGCACGAACCCACCCGTGGCGGGGAAACAGCGGAGCGTGAGTTCAATGCGGCCTTGATCGCGGCCAGTGTCAATGAGCACGCCTTCCAGGCCGGCGCGTCCATCCGCAACTACCTGGCTCAGACCGCCTTCTCCTGAGCGAGGCCCAGCAGAAAACCGACGCCTATCTGGACTGCCTGTGGCAGCGCCCCGACTTCCCGGATTTTGAATCAGCGGATGCCTGCTTCCAGCAGGCGGACGCGCCATTTCGTAGGAATCACGTAGAACACGTGCTGACAAGCCGTCGGTTTCAGGTTCGAACTCGGCTGGTATCCAGTAAGGTCGTTATGTTATAATTATGAGTGACTCGTAACAGATAATTGGCAGTACACTGTACCTTCCACTCTCCGTAACCTTACACCCCTCATCCAATCTGCCTGAGCGAATTGCTAATATATTGCTAATATTAGGAGGCGTAGAGTCCCATGTCGGACAACCCCAAAATTCTGGTGCTGGAAGGGCCACTGAGCCAGAGTATTTCCAATGTCTTGGGGGAGAACTGGTCGGTCGTGCCTGTTACAGACGCCGCCCAGGTGCTATCCAGAGCCGAAGGAGCCGCGTTGGTGATCCTGGACGCTTTGGCGATGGGAACGGAACCGGAAGCTTATCGACAACTGGAGGAGCGTCTTGAGAGCCCGGTGCTGGTCATTTTGCCACCGCTGGACATCGGCGAGCAGGTGGCCGGCATCCGGGTGCCCTTCGATCAGGAGGCGCTGGTAGACCGTGTGCGGGAACTGCTGAACGAGGCACCGCTTGACATCGTTAAAGTTGGCGGTCTGGTGATCGACATGAACTGTTGGCGAGTCACGCGGCGCGGCCAGCCGGTAGCGTTGAGCACGCTGGAGTTCCGGCTGTTGGCATATCTGGCACGCCGGAAGGGAGAGGTCGTAACATACGAGGAACTGCTGGCAGAAGTGTGGGACTTCCCGCCCGGGGAAGATGACGAGAAGCTTGTGATGCGCTGTATACATAGACTCCGGCAAAAACTGGAAGACGACCCCAGCCACCCGGTATACGTGGTCAACGTGCGGCGTGTGGGCTACCAGCTAAACATTCCGAAGGAGTAGGCAGCCCGATCCAGCCAGACCGGTGAGAATGCTGGTGAAACGAGACAGCCAATTGGTCCCCAAACTGAGATCAAATTGGGACCGTTCTGCTATTGACAACCCAGTGTGAAGCATGTATACTTGAGTAGATCGGCCCTGAGAGTTGGGAAACGGTGAGGAGGGTGGGGACGTGTTGACCTACTTCAAAGGCCGTTACAGGAAGTATGGTCCACCCAACGGGGAGGGATATACCCCCAACGAATACTTCACATACCGCCTGGATGGTGAGCACATCCTGCTCACCACCCGTCACCGCGCCTGGGTCATCCTGGAGCCTCAGGAATACGAACTCTTCCTGCGCCACTGCCTGGAGGAAAAGCCCGAGCTGTACACATTGCTGGAGGACCTGGAGCTCATCCTGACCCCGCGCAACGCCAGGGACATCGCCACGATTCATTGTCAGCGCTACGCCTTTCTGCACCAGCCGCCTTCGCTGTTCATCATGGTGGTCACCAACCGCTGCAACATGGTCTGCACCTACTGCCACGCCAAGGCCCAAGCGCTCTCCCGCAAGGAGTGGGACATGAGCGAAGAGGTGCTCTACAAGACGGTGGACTTCTTCTTCTCCGTGCCCCGGCGAGGCCGGCAGGGGATAAGAATTGAGTTCCAGGGCGGCGAACCCCTCCTGCGCTACGACCTGATCCAGAGGGCCATGGACTATGCCATGCAGCACGCCGGGGAAGAGGGCATGGAAGCCAGCTTCAGCATCGTCTCCAACCTGACGCTGATGAGGGATGAGATTGCCCGGGACATCAAGCGGCGCGGCAACGTTTCACTGTGCTCCTCCCTCGATGGACCGCCGGTGGTGCACGACCGCCAGCGCGTTTTTCCTAATGGGCGAGGCACGTACAGCCACGTCGTTCGCTGGGCCGAGAAGCTCAAGCAGGAGTACGACATCACGGTCCCCTTCCTGCCGACCTTTACCGTCAACGGGCTGGGACACGAGAAAGAGTTCGTTGACGAGTACCTCGAGCGAGGTGTCAACAGCATCTATCTGCGCTACGTAAACTACACGGGCCGAGCCTACGAGAGCGGCTACGACATTGGGGTCACGCCACAGCAGTTCGTGGGAGCCTGGAAGATCACGTTGGACTACGTGCTGGCGAAGAACCGTGAGGGTCACAACTTCCGTGAGGGCAAGACGGCTTATCTGCTGGGCAACATGCTGAACCCCACTCACGCCTACATGTGCCTGCGCCGGCCCTGCGGCTGCGGCATCTCCCAGGTCACCGTCGGTCATGATGGGACGATCCATGGCTGTGACGGGGGCCGCAGTGTTCCGATGTTAGTGATGGGCAACGTGCTGACTGACAGCTATGACGAAGTCTTTGCCAGTAAGACGGCCATGGCGCTACGTACTTTGGCCAGCGAGACGTTGCCTCAATGCCAGAACTGCCCCTTCGGTCCCTACTGTGGTTACTGCGTGGCACGAGGCATCAACCAGCACGGGAGTCCCATCCCCAACATCCCGTTTGACTTCGAGTGCCAGATTTACCGAGAGTTGTTCCCGCATTTGTTCAGGAAGCTCCTCAATCGTGAGGAGGCAGCCATTTTGAACAGTTGGACGTAGAAGCGTGTCTTTGCCATGCTCGTCAGGAGATAGGGGGTGATGCCAGAACGAGAATCCTGAAGTGGTCAGAGCGACGAACAGAAGCTGGGCCTGGCCTGGCCAGTGAGAGACAAGGAGTAAAGGGTCATGAAACTGGGCAAGAAAGTAACCGACTTCATCGTGCTGGAGGAGGGCAATATCGGGCGCAAGTCGGCCGTGGTGACTGGAGCGGCGCTGGCCTCGAGCTTGTTGGGCACGGTGCTGCTGACGCCACATACAACGGAGGGGTACATAGACCACTGTGACGGCCCCCCTCATTACCTATACCACATGGACGGGGCTCATTGGAATACCATCCACGAGCAATCCCACTATGATGTGGAACCATGCCGCTAGGCCAGATAGGATAGACCTCGAGCATGAAGCAGGGGGAGGGAGTTCCCTCCCCCTGCTTCTGCATTAACTCAAAAGGGAGTGGAACATGTTCACCAAACCTTGTCGCCTCTTTCTCCTCGTGTCGCTGGTCCTGGCCCTTCTTCTAGCGGCGTGCTCTGTTCTGAAACCAGAGGAATCAAGGAAAAGGCCCGCCCAAATGGCTACCCCTTTTCTGTCGGTGGAAGAACCCCCCAATATAGCCCCGCCGGCGAAGCAAGTCGTCATCACCTTCGCCTGCCCCGATCGCTTGCGGAGTGCATACGAGGACCTGGCGCGAGCTTTCAGCCGTGAGCATCCTAACGTCAGAATCATCATTCAATCCCTCGACCAGTTGAAGGGCGGTCCAGGGCTGCCCTTCACCGAACGCGTAAAGCGAGTGGCCCAGGGCGCCGATACCTTCGTCTGGGGCGAGCTCGGCCCCGGCGAAGGTATTCTACAGGGCTACCTCTTGGACTTGCAGCCTTTCATCGAGGCTGATTCTGCCTTTCCTGCCAATGATTTCTTCCCCGGCCTGCTGCAGCGATCCCAATGGCAGGGCGGACAATGGAGCTTCCCTGCGGAGGTCGCGCCCTATGTGATCCTTTACCAGAAGGATGTTTTCGACGCCGCCGGTGTGGCGTATCCCGAGCCTGGCTGGACCTGGGACGACCTGCTGGATAAGGCCCTGGCCTTGACCCGGCACCAAGGGGATGAGGTGGTGTTGTTCGGTTTCGGAGACCCCTTCGATTACGCGATCAAACCTTACGTGGTGGCCCACGCCGGCGCTCTGGTAGATGAAGGGGCCACTCCACCCCGTCCCCGGCTGGACGATCCGCCGGTCGTTCAGGCCCTACAGGGCTATGCCGACCTGGCCCTGCGCCATCACGTGATGCCCAACCACGCACAACTGAGTGATGACCAGAGCCTCCGCCTGGTGGAGTCCGGGGAACTGGCCATGTGGGCGGACAGATCCTCGAGGTTCACCTATTTCGCCGCATTGCCCAATCTGGGTCTGGCACCCCTGCCACGAGGTGTAGCCAAGGCCAATCCCGTGGTAATGCACGCTTTCTACATCAGCGCCGGCACCGTCTATCCCCGGGAGAGCTGGCAGTGGATCACTTATTTGAGCCAACGCTTCACCGGCGCGCAGGGCCTGCTGCCGGCCCGACGTTCCACCCTGGAAGGTACGGGCTTCCGCGACCAGATGGGCGAGGAGACAGCCGCTCTCCTGGTCACAGCCCTGGAGAGCGGTATACCACTGGAGGACAACTTCGCGACCTACTGGCCGCTGTACGATGCCGCCCAGGCGGTCCTGAAAGGGGAGCAGACGGCCAAGCAAGCCCTGGCAGCAGCGCAGGCCAGAGTCCTGGAACAGGCAGCGCAGTTGGCAAGCATCCAGCCTGAAACCATCATCGTGGCCACACCCGAACCCGGGGAGCCCGTGGTGGCGGCCATGCCCCGGCCAGAGCAACCAGCCGGGAGCGCCGGGCAAAAGATGGTCTTCATCTCCGGGCTTTTGGACGAGCGGAGGATGAATGACGCCTATGAGGCCCTGGCCGCAGAATTTCACCGCACCCATCCCAACCTCATCGTGGAAACCCGGCCGTTTTCTTCTATTATTGGCGGCGGTGTCTCTGAAGAGACGCTACCTCGACTGGCCGCAAGCGCAGATTGTTTCGTTTTACCCTGGCAATCGTGGTTAAACGAGCAACTTGCAAACTTCTTACCCCTGGATCCGTTGTTGGAAGCCGACGCCACCTTCCCGGATGACTTTTACCCCTCAACCATAGATGCGCTGCGTGTCGCGGGACAACTCTGGGGCCTGCCCAAGGAGGTTTATCCCTGGATGATGTTCTACAACAAGACAGCGTTCGATGCGGTGGGACTGGCCTATCCGTCTCCTGGGTGGAACCTTGACGACTTCCAGACGCTGGCGGTCGCCCTCACGGGCGGCGAGGGCCCGGACAAGAGATATGGCTACCTCCCTTACCCCTCCCTCCTGACAGATGCGGCATTCTTCATCGAGCAATATGGCGCCCGGCTAATGGACGACTCAACCGGATCGGTTACGTACCGGTTTGACACCCCGGCCACCGTGAAAGCCGTGCAATGGTATACCAATCTCAGGTCAGCGCTTGGCGTCATGCCGGAGCGACGATCGGGGCAGAGGGAACAGGACCCGATGCAGGCGGTAGGCGAATGGCAGGTGATGATCAGAGGTGGGCAAGCGGCGATGTGGTCTTCCTACCCTGTGCTCATGGCTCCCGGTCGCCCCTTCGAGAAAACGATAGAGGTCGGGGTAGCCCCCATGCCCCGGGGACCGGGCCGAGTGGCCAGTTTTGCCTTGATGGCCTATTACATTTCGGCCCAGACGGAACATCCCCAGGCTTGCTGGGAGTGGCTCAAGTTCCTGACGGAGCAACCGACACTTTTCTCGCTCTACTCTGCTACCCAGACAGGCCTGCCGCCGCGCCGGTCAGTGGCCGAGTCGTCAAGCTACGAGGAGCAGGTGGGGCAGGCCGCAGCCGCAGCCTACCGGACGGCTATTGAGCAAGGCGATCACCTTGCCGCCCTGGCCCCTGTAATGAGTCGCCTTGAGATAACCTATCCTCTTGAATGGTTCGGCGGTGCGGTGCAGGCTGTCACGGAAGGCGAAGATGCAGCATCTGTGTTGAGTGAAGCACAGCACCGGGCAGAGGCATACGTGGGTTGCCTGGCGACCAGACAAAACCTCGAAGGCGAGGAGCCGGCCAAGGCTTGTCTCAGAGAGGTCGATCCGGATTTTCCTTTCCATGAGCCTTAAGGAGGACCACGCCAAGCGTGTGCGTGGAGGAGTCAACGTGTCTCTTTTTGAAATCCTGGACATCACCGTCGTGCTGGCAACCTGCTTATACGTGAGTTACACCGACACCCGATTCAGGAAGATCGGTAACCGCTACACTTACGGGCTGGTGGCCTTTGGGCTGTTCGGGCAGGGGGTTCTCGTCAGCCAGGGTATCACCACCGTCCTTCAGGTAACATGGCTGCTCCTGGGTGGCTTGGCCACCGCTTTCCTGCTGTACTATCTGGGCATCTGGTCCCCCGGTGACGCCAAGCTCTTCTGGGGTGTCTCGGTGGCCCTGCCACCCACCCTCTACTCCTTCGGTCCGTGGCGCTACCCGCCCTTCATCATCGCCGTCAACACTTTCGTCCCCTACTTCCTGGTGATGGCGATCTACATCCTCTTCAAGACCACCCTCCAGCAGAAGCTGCAGGTGCTGCGGGCCACCTTCACGCCTACGTTTCTTCTGCGCTTCACGCTTTCGCTGGTTTCCTTCACCGGCGTCTCAGCCATTCTCAACCTCCTCCTGCCCTTCAACCTGAATTACTTCTCGGCCATCATTCTTTTCGTCCTCCTCTTCTCCCTCTTCGATCGCTTCGTGGAAAAGGAGAAACAATTGTACTTCTTGCTGCCCTTCGCGGTGGTATCAGGAATTCTCGCGTTGAATGATCTTCAGTTCTACCTGATCATCATAGGCGTCACTGCCTTACTGTTCTTGATTCTGCGCTTCTTCGTGGCCTCACTGGGCGATTACCTCTTCGTGCGAGAAGCATCTGTCCAGGATCTGAAGGCAGGTGTTGTGCCGGCCAACCTCATTGTACGTGACCGGGAGGGAACCTATCGCACCCAGGAGATAGCGTTCACCAGCTTCATCTCCATCGCCTCGCGGCCCAGAGATGCGGAAGTGGTCATGGACATCACGCCGGAAGGACTATCGGAGGAGAAGGTGTCAGAGTTGCAGGCGCTGGCAAGGGAAGGACACCTGGCCGCCTTTGACAACAAGGTCAAGATCCAGAAGGCCATGCCCTTCGCGCCCATCATTTTGCTGGGCGTGGTGCTGACCATCGTCAGCCGTGGCGTGTTCGTCGAGGGTTTGATGAACTTGCTCGGCGGGTGATAGCAATCGAGAGGGGAGATTTCGCGGAAGCTCAAATAAGCAGTCTGTTCATTGGGTAGCAGGCCAATCGCATTGGCCGTCTCGAGCAAAGACGCCCAACACGGTTGGGCCTGTCCTGAGCTGTCGAAGGGCTGCTACCCGTTTCCGAGGAATCTCGGGGGGGAGGAGGAGAGGAATCCGTGCAAAATGTCGAAGTGATGGTTAATCTGCAAGTGTTTCCGTTGTCAACGGTCAAGAGCGCGCTCTACGTCTTGAGCGAACGGATCGATGGCCGCTTCGGAGAAGAGGTTGGTGGCAGAATTGGGGTCAATCTCGTTCCGATCGAGAAGAGCCTGGATGCAGCCCAGGTGGAGCGGGAGTTCAACGCGGCTTTGATCGCGGCCAGTGTCAACGAGCATGCCTTCCAGGCCGGCGCGCCCATCCGCAACTACCTGGCCCAGACCGCCTTCTCCATCACGACCGAGAACCAGCAGACCATCGAGGAATTTGCCGCCAGCCTGGGTAACCAATGCGCTGTGGAGCACGCCGGCGCGCCCAGCGATCACGTGGACATCTCAGGCGCGGAATACGACGAGAGAACTACATCCACCCCGGCGGGCAACCGGCTACTGGTGGAAGAGGACAATGGCCAGGTGGTCCTGTTCATCGACACCCGGCGCTATCTTCTGCCCGATGTCCTGTGGGCAGCGAACGAGATTCGGGACCGATGCGCCTGTGCCATCAGCAACCTGCCTGGCAACAGATTGACGGTGCAACTGAAACCGCATGAGGAAGGCGCGGCGCTTGGCCCGTTGTGCGAAGTGCTCGAGCGGTGGCTCAACATCGCGGTGGAGCGTTCCCGATGAGAAACTTGCACCTGGGCCTGCTGCTAAGCCTGGTAGCGCTGGCCGTCACCATCTAGGTTGGTGATGATCCCCAGGTGATCGAATTGCTGACTCAACAGTAGTGTGAGCCAATACACTGGAAGCTGCTCCTTGTCGGACACCTTCTGTCTGTCCTCAGCACCCTCGCCACTTGCCCCGCCAGCCCGGCCATGGTATCATATATTGTGCTTGTTAACACAAACGAAAGCAGAGAGGGAAATGAGCCGAAAGTATCTTGGGCCGATCACTGAGGAGAGAACAGAGAACCCCCTACCCTTTCCCTTGATCTCTCTTCTCTCTCCTCTGCTTCCTCTGATCCTGCTTCTCGTCCTCCTGTTCGGCTGCAAAACCGGGCTGCGGCCGGCACAGGAGGAGCCAACCCCCACTCCCATCCCCACCGCTGTCGTCCCCGAAACGCCGACCTACGTCGTGCAACGCGGCGAAGTGGTGCGCCGGTTGGAGTTCACCGCCCGCGTGGCTCCCGTGCACGAAGCCGAACTCTTCTTCCGCACCAATGGCTACGTGCGCGCCGTGTTCGTGGAGAAGGGGGACGTGGTCAGGAAAGGGGACCTCCTGGCCGAACTGGAGGTGGATACCCTGGAGCGCAATCTGGCCCAGGCCCAGGCGAGGCTGGAGATGGCCCGCTTGAAGCTGGAGCAGGCTCAAAGAGCAAATGAGCAGGCCATCGCCGAAGCCCGGATCAACCTGGAGCAGGCCCGGCTCCGATTAGCCAGGGCGCGAACCCAGGACCCGGCGCCCCGGGTGACCATCGCCAGGGTCGATCGGGATGAAAAGGCCAGACTGCTCCAGAACGCCCAGACCGCATACGACGCCATCGCCGGCAACCCGGGCGCGGGGGGCTCGCCTCAGGCGGTGGCGCTGCACCAGGCTACCATGGCCTACCAGATCGCCGAGGCGGAATACCAGCAGGCGCTTCAGGCCCAGCAGGCCCACGAGTACGACCTGCGCCTGCTGGAGAAGCAGGTGGAACTGGCCCAATTGCACCTGGACGAGACGGAGGCCGGCGTCGATCCGCTGCTGACCAAGGAGGTGGAGCTGGCCCAACTGGAGGTTGACGACATCACGGCTCAGATCGCCGAGGCACGCATCGTGGCCCCCTTCGCTGGCGAGGTGGTCTCCATATTCGCTTACTCCGGCCGCGCCGCTGAGGCCTTCAAGCCCGTCGCCATCGAGGCTGACCTCAGCCAGATGGAGGTGCGGGCCGAGCTTTCCAGCGAGCAGATGCGCGAGCTGGTCGAGGGCCAGGCCGTGACTCTGGTCCCGGTGGACTATCCTGGCCAGGAGCTGAGGGGCATCATCCGCCGGCTCCCCTATCCCTACGGCGGTGGCGGAGGCGCCGAGGCGCTGGCCGGGGCCGACAAATCGACCCGCATCAGCGTGGACCTCACGGGCCTGCCATCGGAGATGAAACTGGAAATGGGTAACCTGGTCAAGGCAACGGTCATCCTGGAGCGCAGGGCGGACGTCCTGTGGCTGCCGCCGGCGGCCATCCGCACCTTCGGCGGCCGCAAATTCGTGATCGTCCAGGAAGATGGCCGGCAACGCCGTGTAGATGTGACCCCGGGCATCGAGAGCCAGGAGCGGGTTGAAATTGAGAGCGGACTGGAGGAGGGGCAGGTTGTTGTAGGACAGTGATGAACCTCTTACTCAACCTGTTCGCCATCATCCTCATCGCCGGCAGGCGGATCTGGGCCCAGCGCGCGTTGGTGGCCTGTCTGCTGGTGGGCCTGATCGCGGCTGTGGCCCTGATCACCAGCATCCCGCTCTACGCCGACGCCGTCCACTTCCGCCTCCTCCAGAAGGAGTTGGCCGGCAAGGACACCGCGCACCCTCCCTTCGCCTTCATGTTCCGCTACATCGGGGCCTGGCACGGCGCTGTGGAATGGGACGCCTACCAGCCCGTCGATGTTTACCTGACGGAACAGGCACCGGCGACGTTGGGGCTGCCGCTCGAGTTGATCGTCCGCCATGTCCGAACGGACAACTTCCGTCTCTTTGCAGAGGAGGGAGGTGCCGCCGGGGCCTACGCTCGCCGGCAACCACTGCTCTGGACCAGCCTGGGCTTCATCAGCGGCCTGGAGAATCACGTGGACCTGATCGAGGGGCGGTTGCCCCGGCCGGCGGAGGCCGGCGACCCTTCGACCCTTCGGCTACGCTCAGGACAGGCGGGCTCAGGTCACCGCGAGGTCATCGAAGTCCTGGTCAGCCGGACGCTGGCCGAGAAGCTGGGCCTGCAAGTCGGCGAGCGGTACGTCCTCTTCGGCAAGGACGAATTGACGCAACTGCCGGTGCGCATTGCCGGCGTGTGGCAGGCCAGGGATGCGACGGACCCCTTCTGGTTCTACGCGCCCAAGAGCTTCCAGGAGGTTTTGCTGGTGCCGGAAGCCACCTTCGTGGACCGTCTGGCGCCGGCGCTGCCCGACGAAGTATATCAGGCCGTCTGGTACATGGTCTTCGACGGCCATAGCGTCCGCGCTGCCAACGTGCCCGGCCTCTTGGAGCGGGTAGCAACCGTACAGGCCCGCGCCGCGTCCCTGCTTTCCAACACCAGCCTGGATGTCTCGCCCCTGGAAGCGCTGCGGGCCTACCGCCGGGCAGCGCAACTGTTGACCGTCCAGCTCGCCGTCTTCAGCCTGCCCGTTCTGGGGCTGATCCTCTACTTCAGCGGCCTCAACGGCGGCATGGTGGTGCGCCGCCAGCAGAACGAGATTGCCATCCTGCGCAGCCGGGGCGCGTCGCGCTGGCAGGTGATCGGCATCTACCTGCTTGAGCGGCTCCTGATCGGCCTGGTAGCGGCCGGCGTGGGGTTGGTGCTGGGCCGAGGGCTGGCCCAACTCCTGGGCGGGGTGCGCACGTTCCTCGATCCCGGCATCCTGACCACGCGCTCGGCCTTGCCGGTGCTCCTCTCCCCCACCAGCGTCTATTTCGCCCTGGGGGCAGCGATGGCCGGCCTGGTGGCCAGCGTTTTCCCCACCCTGGCGGCGGCGCACCATACCATCGTCAGCTACAAGCAGGAAGTCGCCCGCGTCCTGCGTCCCCCGGTCTGGCAGCGCTACTTCCTGGACCTGCTCCTGCTCATCCTGCCCCTGTACGGCTACTACATGCTGCGCCAGCGGGGAGCTCTCTCCATCCTGGGTCGGGGTCTCGCCGGCGGTGATCCCTTCCAGAACCCCTTGCTGTTTCTGGTGCCGGCGCTCTTCTGCTTCGCCCTGACCCTGGTTTGTATCCGCTTCTTTCCGGTCCTCATGAGCGCGCTGGCGTGGCTGGCCGAACGGTTGCCGGGTGCCTCGCTGCTGCTGGCCCTGCGCCACCTGGCCCGCTCGCCGGCCCACTACGTTGGCCCCCTGGCGCTCCTGATTCTGACCCTGAGCCTGGCCACCTTCACCGCCTCCATGGCCCAAACCCTGGACGCACACCTGACCGATCAGGTGTACTACCAGGTGGGGGCCGACCTGAACCTGGCCGAGCTGGGGGAGAGCACCGCAGCACCGCCGCCGGCCGGCCAGCCTGGCCCATCACCCCGGCCGGACCAGTCGGCGGAAGAGGCGCAATGGCTCTTCCTGCCCGTCTCCGAGCATTTGCAGATCCCTGGCGTGCGGGGTGCGGCGCGCGTCGGCGATTACACTGCCATCGCGCGGGCGGGCGACCGGCCGGAGGTGGGGCGCTTGATCGGGGTGGACCGGGTGGACTTCAGCCGGGTGGCCTTCTTCCGGCGCGATTTCGCCGGCGGCCAACCCCTGGGGGTGCTGATGAATGCCCTGGCGTCGGGGTATAACCACGTGCTGGTCAGCCGCTCTTTCCTGGCCCGCCACGGCCTGGGCATCGGAGATCGTCTGCTGCTCACCGTGCAGGTGCTGGACGAGCGGGCGGAGACGGCGTTCGTCGTGGCCGGCGTCCTCGACCTGTTCCCCACGGCCTATCCTGGAGACGGTCCTGTCTTCGTCGCTAACCTGGACTACATCTACCAGCAACTGGGCGGGATGTTTCCCTACAACGTTTGGCTGAGCTTGCGAGATGACGCCGATCCCGTTGCCGTGGTGGACGGTGTGCGGGAGCTGGGATTGCAGGTGGTGACAGTCGGGGATGCCCAGGGGCTGATCGTCGCCGAGCGGACCCGACCGGAGCGGCAGGGGCTATTTGGCCTCCTGTCCATCGGCTTCGCAACGGCCGCCGGCCTAACGGTGCTGGGCTTCCTGCTGTACTCCGTCGTGTCGTTCCGCCGGCGTTTCATCGAGCTGGGGATGCTGCGGGCGGTGGGCCTGTCGGTGGCCCAGATGGCCACGTTCCTGACGGTGGAACAGGCGCTCATCATTCTGTCCGGCGGGGCCGTGGGTACGGGGCTGGGGGTGTGGGCCAGCCAGTTGTTCATCCCCTTCCTGCAGGTCGGCCTCCAGACGCCTCCTTTCATCGTGCGCATCGCCTGGAGCGATCTGCTGATCATCTACGCCATCTTCGGGGCCATACTGGCTGTGGCGGTCGTCGTGCTAGTCGGGCTGCTGGTGCGGATGAGAATGTTTGAGGCGATCAAGCTAGGAGAAGCGGTGTGACAAGTGAAGCACGATGTAGTGGTGCATTCCAGGGCTGCTATGCATGCTGAACCACATTGGGATTATACCACTTGCAGGTGATTTAGCAAAATGAAAGGCGAGTCCTTCGTCCTCTGTGACAATCTGGTCAAAATCTACAAGCTGGCCGAGCTGGAGGTGGTCGCCTTGCAAGGCCTGGACCTCACGGTGCCACGTGGGGAGCTCTTGGGCATCGTCGGGGCTTCGGGATCGGGCAAGACGACGCTCCTAAATATCCTGGGCGGTTTGGACCGACCCTCAGCAGGGCGGGTGATGGTCAACGGCCAAGATTTGCTCGAGTTTTCCGACGCTGCACTGGACCGCTACCGTCGCACCCAGGTTGGCTTCCTCTGGCAACAGCCGGCCCGCAACCTGATCCCCTACCTCACGGTCCAGGAGAACGTGGAGCTGCCCATGACGGTGGCCGGCGTCCCGTGGCGTGAGAAACGTGCCCGCAGCCAGGAACTGCTGGAAGTGGTGGGACTGGCAGAGCGTCGTCATCACCAACCCGCTCAACTGTCGGGTGGCGAGCAGCAGCGGGCGGCCATCGCCGTGGCCCTGGCCAACAAGCCGGCTCTCCTCCTGGCCGATGAGCCGACCGGCGAGATCGATTCGGCCTCAGCCCGGATGGTCTTCGCCGCCTTTCGCCGCCTGAATGCGGCCTATGGCCTGACCATCATCATCGTCACCCACGATCCCCACATCATCGCCCAGGTGGACCGGGTGGTGGCCATTCGCGACGGCCGCACCAGCACCGAAACCATACGTCGGGTGGTGGAGCTGGAGCAAGCGATGAAAGGGGAGACAGAGGACAGAGGAGAGAGGGGAGAGGAGAGGGAGGAGGAAGAACAGCAGGTGTCTTACGAAGAATACGTGATCGTGGACTCGGCAGGGCGGTTGCAGGTCCCTCGTGAGTATCTGGAACGATTGGGAATAGGTGATCGGGCTACGTTAGAGCTGTGCGAAGGCGTTATCTTGATCCGTCCTGTGACAGAGGAGGGAGAAGAGGGGAGGGAGGAAGGATGACGGGGACCCCTGTCGTGCGGACGGTGGGCTTGAGGCGGGTCTACCGCGCCAGAGGACAGGAGGTGCACGCCCTGGGGGGAGTGGACCTGGAGGTCTCAGCCGGCACCTTCGTCGCCATCAAGGGGCGCTCTGGCTCCGGCAAGACGACGTTGCTCAACTGCATCGGCGGGCTGGACCAGCCCACGTCCGGTCAGGTCTTCGTCGAAGGGCAAGAGATAACACACCTTTCGGAACGTGAGCGAACCCGCCTGCGGCGACACCGCATTGGCTTCGTGTTCCAGTCTTTCGCCCTCTTGGCCACCTACTCCGCCCGGGAAAACGTGGATCTGGTGCTGCGCATTGCCGGCGTCGGCGCTCGGAAGCGGCGGGAGCGGGCCCAGGCGTGCCTGGCCCTGGTCGGGCTGACGGAATGGGCCGACCACCGCCCCTACGAGATGTCGGGGGGGCAGCAGCAACGCTTGGCCATTGCGCGCGCCCTTGCGCTCAGCCCGCCCCTCATACTGGCCGACGAGCCAACGGGCGAACTGGACAGCGCCAACGGTCGCCGGATCATGGCACTCTTCCGGCGTATCGTAGCACAGGCCGGGACAACCATCCTCATGGCCACCCACGATCCCATTGTCGAAGAGTATGCGACGGTGATGGTTGAGTTGCAAGACGGGCGGATTGAGCCCATCAGTCGGTAGGAAGTCCGAACCCGAGAGCCACCTCGTCTGGCCGGTAAGCGCCGAGAAGCAAAGTGCGGCTCTCTCCGCGCTGTGCCGAGCCCTTCGACAGACTCAGGACGTCGCCTGTCGAGGCAAGGCGTCGCGTCAGGTGGAACAGCAGGCTGATGGAGGCTGCTCGGCCCACTGCAGATCGTCCACGACGAGCATCAATGGCTGTTGGGCTGCCATGGCCTTCAGTACGTCGGTGTACTGCTCGAAGACATGGGCCTGTTCCAGGTCGCCAGGGCCGGTCGCTTGGCGCTGCGTCAGTTCCTCCAGCCGGCCCATCCAGCCCGTCCGTGGGGCCAGTTGGGCGCCTGCCCGCGTCGCCAGGGCCGCTCCAGGCACGAAGCTGATCATATCACATTTTCGACCGCGTTACCAGGTAGCAGGTTTTACAGGCTCGTTACATTTCCCTCAAACGCAGTTTACACCCTCCTGCGATACTATTCCCATGATACGGGCCGGGCGACAGGGCCCGGCCAACCACATCACCGCAACAAGGAGGGTGAAAATGATTTGGTCAGGAGATTGGCGAACACGAGCGTGGCAGATGGTCAGCCTGGTGATTATCATGGCGCTGCTGATGACGCTGGCACTGCCGGCCCAGGCAGCGTTGGCAGCAGACCTGGATGAACTGCGGGCCTACGCGACTGAAATGAAGCCCCTGATCGAGGGCGTCGTCGCGCTTGCCCAGGCAGACGCCGATATCATCCGGGAAGCGAAAGCCGGCAACCCGGATGCTCTGTGCGACGGACGGCTGGCGGCAAACGGGATTGAGATGGCCGGCCTGCGGGCACAGATCGCGGGGGTGACGCCGCCGGCGGACGCCGCCCAGATCCACGACAAGTTGCTGACCAGTTTGGACGACTATCTCGCCGGCATCGACCGGATTGCAGACTACTGCGCGACCGGGAAAAAGGTGGAAGTATGGCACGGCCTCTTGAAGATGGCAGCCGCACGGCTGAAATTCGGCGGCGCGATCATCGACTTCAACCTGCTGCTACTCCAGAGTGGGCTGGAGGAGTTCCAGGCCCGGTTCCCCGGTTCCGACTTCGAGGCGCTGCTGGAGTACGGTGCGGACATCGGGCCGGACTACCGGGCGTGGGGGGAATTGATCGCTGCGGAAGGGCCGGCCGTCGAGGCCGCTCTTGGAGACAATCCTGAGGCGTTGTGTACCACGCACATCGCCGGCGACATTCCGGATGTGCAGGAGATCTTGGGCTCCTTCCAGGCGGTGAACGTGCCAGATGCCGCGAGCGACGTGCACCAGGTCGTCGTGACAGGTGCGAACGCCTGGCTACTCGGGCTCGAGAACAGCGACAACTACTGCACTGCTACCACGGACTGGGAGAAGACGATATACCTGGCAGCATTGAAGGTCAACTTCGGCGTGGGCCTGACGGCCTACGGCGGGGCGTTGGTTCAATATGCCGATGCGCTACAGCAATCGTGGCAGGACATGTGGCGGTAGCAGCCGGCGCGGGCGCGGCAGGCCGGGCCGATACGCTCCCTAATCACCGCGTCCACCAGCGCCGGCGGGACTCGTTTTTTCGGCCGGCTTCTGGTAACGGCTACTTGGTCGGGCGGCCTTCGCCATCATAAGAGGATGCAAGCTTGTCCTCACTCGTAGCGCCACCGGCCTGGCAGGCGGCCCATTCGCTCAGGATCTCCCGATGGGCCACCAGGTTCTCGAGGAATGAGCGCCGCGCTGCTTCATCGTTGATGTGGGTGGCCCTTTCGTTCAGCAGGTGGTAGGCAGTGGCCAGGATGGCCTGGGCGCGGGCATCTCGATTGGCTTTCAGAACCCGGTAGCAGGTCAGATAGACCCGGAAGGGCTCAGCAGCGCCGCCCAGCGCATGCCCTGAGCCCTTCGCCTCCGGCTTAAGGGCAAGTTCTGTCGAAGGGGTCCTGCCCTCCAGGTGGCCCAGTATCTCCTCCACGTGAGCCTGGGCCTGGGTCAGGTCGCCCTGATCCAGAGCCACCCGGGCCAGGCCGGCCAGCGGCTCCACGGCCAGGTTGTGCTGGCCCAACTCACGTCGCAAGGCCAGGGCCTGCCGGTAAGCCGCTGCCGCCTCGACGAGGCGTTCCTGGGTCTCGCTCGACCGACGCCCCAACTCCACCAGGGCATGGCCCAGGTTGGTCAAGGCGTACCCCTGCACACGACGGTCGCCAAGGTCCTGCGCAATGCACAACGCCTGTTGATTGTGTTCCCAGGCGGCTTGATAATGATCCAGGTGCTGGGAGAGCATGCCCAGGTTAACCAACCCCAGGCTCTCGCCCCACCGATCTCCGATGGCGCGGAAGAGGTGTAGGGCCTGTTCGAAGCAGTCCCTGGCTCGGGCGAAATCCCCCTGGCTACAGAAAACCTTGCCGAGATTGTTGGCTGCGTGGCCTTCGCATCGCCGGTCGCCGATCTCGCGGCTGATGCGCAGACACTGCTCCAGATAGCCCTCGGCCTGGGCATAGTTGCCCAGGCTATGGGAAACATTGCCCAGGTTGTTGAGCGCGTGACCCTCGCCCCACCGGTCGCCGATCTCCCGTCGGATGCGCAGGGCGTGCTCATAATGAGCCCTGGCCCCGGCAAAGTCCTCCAGATAGAAGAAGACAGCCCCGAGGTTGTAGAGGGTATGGCCCTCCCCCCGCCGGTCGCCGATCTCGCGGTGGACGTGCAGGGCCTGCTCGTAGTAGCTTCTGGCCCGGCTGTAATCGCCCTGGTAAAAGAAGGTCGTGCCGACGTTACGCAGGCTATCCGCT
This sequence comes from uncultured Anaerolineales bacterium, assembly GCA_964532665.1. Lineage (GTDB taxonomy): Bacteria > Chloroflexota > Anaerolineae > Epilineales > JAANWY01 > CAZHMV01. Next base: position 53,339 of record CAZHMV010000011.1, on the reverse strand, counting down.
TCCACCTGGCGCAACCCGCCGGTCTGCGCCAGGGTCAGAGCACCTTCAAATCGGGTCCGGGCTGCATCGAGATTCCCTTGACCGACGAGCGCCCGCCCCCACAGCAAATAGCCCGCCGCTTCCAGGTGGGGCGCCTGGCCAGTCCGGGCCAGACGAATGGCCTCTTGCGCCGCTGCGATCGTGGCCGGGTAGTCACTGATCACGTCGGCATATTTCGCCCGGCGCAGTGCCACCTCGGCCCGTCGCCAGGCCTGCCCTGAGCCTCGTCCTGAGTTGCGCCTGTCCTGAGCTGCGCCGAAGGGTCGAGGGGCTGTCGAAGGATCGTCCAGGGCTTCGGCCAGCCTCTCCAGGGCGGTGAGGTCTCGCTGCTGGGCCTCGCGCGCCCCTTGCAAACCGAGGACCCGTTCGCGGGCCAGCAGAAGCGCATAGCGCTCTGGCGCTGCGGCCTCTGGCAGCAGGTCCAGGGCCCGGCTAAAGTAGGTGACAGCCTCTGCGTTGGCAAACCGCGCCGCAGCCTGTTCCCCGGCCTGGCACAGGTATTGGATCTCCTTCTCCACGATCCCCGCCTCTCGGAAGTGTCGTGCCAATTGTACGGCAACCTCTGCCGCCTGGTCCTGATACAGGCCCTCCAATGCGTCCCCCACGTCCTGGTGCCGATACGCCCGCTCCACCTCCCCCAGGCGCTGGTACAGGTATTTCTGAAACAGATGGTGCCGGAAACGGTAAGTGGACAACCGCCTCGGGATCTGCTCACCTACCCGGCGAACCCCCTGCTCCCTGACCAGGCGGTGCTGCTTGACCAACTCGTTGCTCAACTGCTGTACCAGCCCCCGCTCATCCACCCCCTGCACCCGGGCAACCACCTCGGCCGTGAACCGCTCCCCCTCCACGCTGGCGATGCTCAGCACCTCCTGGAGATCGGCATCCAACCGACCGATGCGCGTTTCGATCACCCCCTCCACCCGGAGCGGCAGCGCATCCCAGGCCAGGTTCGGGCCGGCAACCCAGCGTCCCTCTTCGTCCAGGAAAAGCTCTCCCCGCTCCTGCATGTCCCGCAGCGTTTCCACGGTGAACAGGGGATGCCCCCCGGTGTGCTGAGCCAGCCTGCGACGGAAATCCTCACCCAGGCGGTTGGGTTCGGTGTCCAGCAGGGCATCCACGAATCGGCGGTCGTTTCCCCGCCCGGCCCGATCCAGGTCCACCAGGATGTCCCCGAAATGGCGCTTGAACTCGCTGACCAGGCCGGCCAGGGGATGCGGCTGGCCGCCTGTGCCCAGTGCTACCTCCTCCGGGCGGTAGGCGCCGACGATCAGTATGCGGCTTTCCGCAGTGCGCTGTCCCAGGTGGAACAACAGGCTGACGGATGAGATGTCGGCCCAATGGATGTCGTCCAGGATCAGCACCAATGGCTGCTTCCTCGCCAGGTCTTGCAGCACGTTGGTGTACTGTTCAAAGAGGAAATCCTGTTTCAGATCTTCGACGTCCGGTCCGTCACGCGCCAGCAACGCTCTCAGGCGGTCGAGCCAGTTCCCCCCAGCCGGCGCCGCGGACCTGGCCCGGGAGAGCAGGGCGTGGCCGGAGACGACGGTATCGATCAAATCTGGACCACGAGCTACAAGCGCCTCGACTGCCTGGGGCAGCAGGGCCCACAAGCGGCAGGCGTGCTCGCGGGTGATGGTGCCGGCCGCCCATTGGTCTTCCACGTCCCCGGTGAGCATGGCCATCAGGTCCCGGAAGGGCAGATACGGGTCGCCGATGCCGGTGTAGGCGTTGCAATGCCCGTTGGCCACGACCAGAGCTTGCCCTGAGCCTGTCGAAGGGTTGGCGTGCGCATCCTGAGCACGCCGGGCGAACTCCTGCAAGAGCGCGGTCTTGCCACTGCCCGCCTCACCGACGACGAAAACCACCCGGCCCCGGCCGGCCAGTACCAGGCTGAGAAAATGGTTCAGCTTCGCCAGTTCGCGCTCCCGGGCGACGAATGGTGCAGAGGTGCTGGGGTGCAAGGGTGCGGAGGTGAGAAAGGCAGGAGGGGACGATGGGGCTTCGAGTGCACCGTCCCGGATCCGCTCGTACAGTGCCGTCGTCTCTGCCCCTGGCTCAGCACCCAACTCTTCGGCCAGCAGGCGGTGGCAGCTTTCGTAGTGGGCCAGGGCCTCGCTGCGCTGACCGCTGAGCGCCAGCAGGCGCATGATCTGCTGGTGGACCTCCTCCTGCCACGGGTCCAGCTCCACCTGTCGCCAGGCGTGCTGGAGCGCTGACTCGTACTCGCCACGCTGCTCGTGACAGTCGGCCAGACGGTGATGGGCCGCCATGACCAGGCGATGGAGCCGCTCCCGCGTTATCACAGACCACTCCTCGAAGGCAGCGCTATCGCCCAGAGAGAACCCCTCGAGGAAGTCACCCTGATATAGCCCAACGGCCTGTTGGAGGCGCTCCATACACCCGTTGCAGGCGGCCAGCCGGGGATGGTGGTGCTCATCGCAGGCGGCCAGCCGGCCACTAAACGCCGCCGTGTCCAGCCAGTGATCGCTGGACGGGTTGAACTGGATCGTGTGATGGGTGATGAGGAGGAACGGCGGGGTCGCATCGCAGTCGGCGATGGCTCGCCGCAGGTTGTAGAGTGCCTGACTCAGGTTCTGCCGGGCGTATCGCTCGGGCCGCTCGGGCCACAGCAGGCCGGCCAGCCTTTCGCGGCGATGAGGGCGATCGGATTCGACTGCCAGGTAGGCCAGCAGAGCCCGCACCTTGTCCGACTCGAACTCGGTGGCCGGCTCGCCGTCCAGCCGGGCCTGAAAGGACCCCAGTAGAGTGAGGACTAGACGTGCCATCGGGAATCACAGCTTCTAAGAGCCTATTCGAGAATGACTCTGGCGGATCTCTGACCTGGCGAGGGGGGCGATCCGGAGACCGATCCCAGTGGCTGTATGTGATGCTGGAGAGAGGTACAGAGAAACACATATCTCTCATGAACATTATACCCTGATCGCGGACAAATTTCAACCCCTGCTGTTCATTTCCTGAGACTTTCCTGAGACCTGGTGGTTATACTGGAGCCGGCTCAAAGATCAAGAGACCTGGTAACCATCAACCATGAGCAAAGAGCAGCCGGATTACCTGTCGTACCTGTTGCGTCTCTGGCAAGTGCGCGGGGAAGAAAAGGGGGTGTGGCGGGCGTCCCTGGAGAGCGTGGATACGGGGGAACGCAAGGGCTTCGCCGGCCTGGAAGCCCTGTTCGACTTCCTGCGGGAACGAACCGGCGTGTCGCCGGGTTCGAGTGAAGATGAAGGTGAGACTGGATAGTAGAGAGGGGAGGTGATGGCCACAACGGGACTTCTGTCCGATCGCAGAGGTTAACGGGTCGCTGTGGTGATTGCCACAGGGACCTTACCCCGACAGGCTCAAATGCGTGCCGCATCTTGAGCCCTCGAGGAAAGGAGAACAAAGCGATGTCCCTGTATATGGTCCAATTTGCTTACACCCCCGAATCCTGGGCGGCCCTCGTCAAGAATCCGGAGGACCGGAGTGCCCCCGTCAAAGCGCTGGCGGAGAAGTTGGGCGGTCGAATGCTCAATATGTACTACTGCTTCGGTGAGTATGACGGGTTCGTCATCCTCGAGGCCCCCGATGAGACCACCGCCATGGCCGCCGTCCTTGCCGCTATTGCGCCCGGCCACCTCAAAGCCACCAAGACCACCGTGCTGTTCACCGTGGAGCAAGCGATGGAAGCCATGGGCAAGGCAGGTGGAATCGTGTACCCGGCACCCAAAGGATAGGTTCTGCCCCTGGCGACCACAATCCCGGTTCGGTAGTGACGGGATCTGAACGCAACCCGGCATCGTCCCGGCGCAGAGAGAAGGAAGGAGATACACCCATGTCAGAAGAGAACAAGGCTCTCGTCCAACGCCTTACAGAGGCATTCAACGAGGGGAACCTGGACGTAATAGACGAGATTGTCGCTCCCGACTTTGTCGGGCACAATCCCCTTTCACCAGAGGACATCCAAGGCCCCGATGGGTTGAAGGGGTTTTTCGCTGCATTCCGTGCCGGCATGCCGGACATCCATCATCCAAGTTGGACTCTGATTGCCGAGGGGGACCTGGTGGCGATACACATGCCGATAGAGGGGACCTTCACCGATGAGCTCATGGGCATCCCTCCTAACGGCAAGAAAGTGGTCGTCTGGATGGCCAACATCTGGCGGATTGCGGACGGCAAGATTGCGGAGTGGTGGATCAACATGGACACCCTGGGGCTCATGCAGCAACTGGGCGTTGTGCCGGCGATGGGGTAAAGAGCTTACTCCAAGAGCTACAGATTTCCGAGAGATCTCGGAGGCTGAAAGGAGGTGGTACGCCACCTGCGTGATCAAGGTTAAGGTCCATTCTAGATGTGTTGTGTCCGTCCAATGTCGGAACCGCAACGTTATGATGGGAGGCTAATCATGTTGTTCGTAGCACTGCTTAAGCTAAAGGCAGGGACCCCCGAAGAGAACATTGCCCGCAGAGCGCAGTGGCAATATCCCGAGGGGGTGAAACCGGTGGCTGAGTACTGGCCCCAGACGACCGATCCTGCGGTCGTCTCGATCTTCGAGGCGGACAGCACCGCCCCGATCATGGCAATATTCGCCACATGGGCTGACGTATTTGACATCACCATAGTGCCGGCTGTCACAGCGGAAGAGGGACTTCAGTTGGCGCAGCAGATGGCAGAGGGATAGCCGCTTCGCCTAATGGGGCGCGAGGTTCCCACTGAGTAGTTGGGCAGCGGGGCTTCACAACTGCTGGCGCCCCTAACAGTTCAAAGGAGCGGAAATCCTTGCTTCGCTCAGACTGCGCTGCGCTCCGCCTCACTTGGGGGCAGGCACTGGCTGACGCCGCGCCTGCCCCGCCGGGGGTTCCACTCATCTTGCGCCCCATTGTGCGGCCTGGCGCCATTTGGGCAATCTGTGGGCAACGGAGTCAGGCGAAACCAGGGGCGAAATGACAGGGAGGATATGATGGAGAACCTGGCCCTGGCAAAGTCACACCGAAAGTTGTGGGCTGTGCGATTGGGGCTCGCCACAGGACTGGCCCTGCTGTTCATCATGGCTTTGCTGTGGAGTTTGCAAGGTGTGAGACCAGCCCTCGCTGACCCTGGCATGCTCTACGTGGACGGTGCCACCGGCAGTGACACGGGAGACTGTCAAGACCCCGCCGCGCCGTGCCAGACCATCGGCTATGCCATTTCGCAAGCTGTGGGCGGCGATAGCATCCGCGTCACGACAGGTACGTACACCGAGAACCTGACCATCAACATCAGTGTCACCCTGATGGGCGGCTACGAGTCCGCTGACTGGACACGCAGCATCACCCAATATGAGACCATCATTGATGGCAGCAGCGTGATCAGTCAGCCGGTGGTTACAGTCCAGAGTAGTAGTGATGGCACAGTGCTGGACGGACTCACCATCACGGGCGGCAACGGTGACAGCGCCGGCGGTGTGGACGCATCCGACGCTTCTGTCACGATCCGCAACTGCCTGATTCGCGATAACTTTGCGGACGGATCACCCCACTCCTGGGCCGGTGGCGGTGTGATAAGCAGTGGGCGCTTGACTATCCTGGACACGCTCATCGTAGGCAACGAAGTGAACGAAGGTGCCAGCGGTGTGCGCCTCGGCGGTGGTGGCAGCCATTTGACGATGATCAACACCCTGGTAGCCAACAACCGCGGCGCGGAGGGATTGCACCTCAACGGGGGCGCTAACCTGATGAATGTGACCATCGCCAACAACGCCGCCGGCACCGGCAGACCCGGGATCAATCACAACCCCGAATTCGGTGAGCCTGTGGTGCTGGTGAACAGCATCATCTACGATAACGGCTGGGGTGATGCTATCCACGTACCCGACCCTAACCTGATCCAGGCCACCTACTCCGACATCGAAGGCGGCTGGACAGGCACCGGCAACATTGACGCTGCCCCGCAGTTCGTTGACGCGGCCAATGGGGACTACCACCTGCAAGCCTGGTCGCCGGCCATCGACGCTGGCACAGCCGGGGGCGCACCCGACCATGACTTTGAAGGCGATCCCCGCCCGCAGAATGCCGGCTACGACATGGGCGCCGACGAGTTTGTCGGCACGCCTATCCCGCCCGCCCGGCTTTACGTAGACGGTGCCACAGGTAGCGACACTGCCGACTGCGTCAACCCCACTGCCCCCTGCGCTACCATCGGCTATGCGCTGACCCGGGCTGGGGATGGCGACACCATTCTCATTGCGACAGGTACGTTTACCGAAAACCTGACTATCACCGGTATTGCGGTCACTCTGCGTGGCGGTTACACCATCTCTGGCACATTGTGGATTACAGGCACAGGTGAGACGATTGTCAACGGAAACAACGCCGACCGGGTGTTTCTGATCCACGACAGCAACTCGGTGCTGGAGAATCTCACCATCACCGGTGGAGACGCACCCGCCGACCAGTGTTGGGGCGGTGGCGTCTGGATTACCAACGGTGACGTGACCATCCGTTCCTCAACAATCACTGGCAACGGTGATAACTGTGGCAGCGGGGGCATTGGAGTGAACCACGACTGGGGGCCGGCCCATCTCACCCTCGAATCTTCCATTGTCAGTGACAATACGAGCGGTGGGCCAGGCAGCGGCCTGCATGTCTGGGGTGGCGATGCGTCGGCCGAGGTGCGAGATGTGACGTTCGTTGGCAACACGTCAGGCGATGTTGGCGGTGGTATCGGCATTGACAATAGCTCGTCCGCCGTCATCGTGGATACGCGTATCTTGAGCAACACCGCCGGTCACGGCGGCGGAGGCATCATGGTGGATGGCAACGCCCGAGCACAAATCGCCAACGTAGTCATCGAACACAACGAGGCCGACTATGGTGGGGGCATCGCTGTCCGCACCGGCGCGTCGGCTTTCATCAGCGACACGCGCGTCATCAGCAACACCGCGAACGAGAGTGGCGGTGGCATCGGCATCTGGCACGACGGGCCAGCCGTCGTGATGGCGAATACCGTCATCAGTGACAACTATGGCGTCTACGCCGGCGGGATGAGCATGTGGGAACCAGGCGGTACCTTCACCGGCACCAATCTGCTCGTCGTGGACAATCGCAGCGGCCCCGGCCCGGCCGGCATCGGACTGGGAGGCAGCGGACAGTTGATGAATGTGACCGTGGCCGGCAACGATTCTGCCACCGGATTTGACGGTGCAGAGATCGAAGGGCCAGCAGGCGGCTTCCCCATCGTCAACAGCATCTTTTGGGGCAATGGTACCGACGGGGCTAACCTGAGCGGCAGCAACCTCGACGTGAGCTACTCCAACGTCGAGCGCGGCTGGCCCGGCACCGGCAACGTCTCCGAAGACCCGCTGTTCGTGGACGTCCCCAACGGCGACTACCACCCGCAGGTGGGCTCCCCCTGCATCGACGCCGGCACGCCGGCCGGTGCGCCAACACACGACATCGAGGGTACGCCGCGCGACGCCGCCCCCGACATGGGCGCCTACGAGTGGGGGAGATTCCACATCTTCCTGCCCCTGACGCTCAGGAACTATGGACCTTGAGACCATATGAGGAGGACTCCGCTGTCAACACGAATAAACGAAAGGAGACGAAGTACGATGAGGAAGTTGCTCTTTCTGGCACTTACCGTTGTCCTGGTACTGGTCGTGACCTCTGTCTTGACACCGTCCTATGCTCAGGAAGTCACCCAGAGGGTTCTCGTGCGGGGCTCGCCCATCCATGGTGCCAACGGCATCATGTTCGGACCCGACGGCAACCTGTACATCGCCAGCGTGCTCGGGCAGGAAATCGTCGTCATGAACCCGGAAACCGGCGACATTCTCGACCGGCGCGGTCCTGACCAGGGGGTGGACAGCCCGGACGATGTCGCCTTCGGCCCCGACGGTTCGCTGTACTGGACGGCCATCCTCACCGGTGAAGTGGGCCGGCTCTCCCCCGAGGGCACCCAGACCAGCCAGTTCGTGGCTCCCGGCGTCAACCCCATCACCTTCTCGGACGATGGCCGGCTGTTCGTCGCCTTGTGCATCCTGGGTGACGGGCTGTACGAACTGGATCCCGACCTCGTGGATCCGCCGCGCCTCATCGCTGAGAACATGGGTGAAGGTATGTGTGGGCTCAACGGCATGGACTGGGGACCGGACGGGTTCCTGTACGGTCCGCGCTATGTCCTGCCTGGCATATTCCGCGTCAATGTTGACACGGGCGAGTACACTATGCTGGCCGAGGACATCGTAGGAGTGGCGTTGAAGTTCGACTCACAGGGCCGGCTGCACGTGCACGACGGCATGCAGGTTTGGCGCGTCGATATTGAAACCGGGGATAGTCAGGTGATTGCTACTGCACCGTTCGCGGTGGACAATCTGGCCCTTGACTCGGAAGACCGGCTGTTCGTCTCGGGCCTGGATACCGGTGCTATTGCCGAGATCCTTCCCGACGGCACGGCGCGCATGGTGAGTGAGGGCGGCATGATGTGGCCCGGGGGCATCACTGTGGTGCCTCGCCCTGACGGCGCGTCCGTGCTTGTGGCAGACTTCTGGAACATCCGGGAGTTTGATGGGCTGACGGGCGAAGAGATAAGCATCCGTGAAGCTCCCATGTTTGGGGCTTTCACGGTCGCGCCCGATGGCGACAACCTCGTGTTGACGGGTTGGTTTGCTAACGCGGTCGCGGTTTGGAACCCAGAGACCCAGGAAGTATCAGAGTACTACGAGGACTTTGCTGTGCCGCTGAACGCCATCCGCTTCCAGGGTGACCTCGTCGTTGCCGAACTCGGAACCGCCAGCGTCGTCCGGGCGAGCGCGGAAGACCCCTCGCAACGTGTCACGCTGGCCGAGGGACTTGGCGTGCCGGCAGGTCTGGCAGCTACCGACGACGACCTTTGGGTGGCTGATTGGGCCGCCGGCCTTGTGCTGCAGATCGTGGCCGGCGGAGAGCCGCTCGCGGAGCCTGTTCCGGTGGCGACAGGTCTCCTCTTCCCAGAGGGCCTGGCAGTAGCACCGGACGGGAGCCCGCTGGTCGTCGAGACCGGGGCCGGGCGACTTTTGCGCATCGACACGGCGACGGGCGAAGTCAGCGCCGTTGCTGAAGGGCTTGAGTTGGGCGCGCCAGGCGTAGAGGGTTATCCGCCTACGTGGATGTTCAACGGCGTGGCGGTTAGCCCATCGGGAGCGATCTACGTCACGGGAGATGTTGGGAACGTCCTCCTGAGGCTGACGTCGCCACCCCCGGAGGGCACCGACAGCCTGACGGCGCGTGTGTCTATCGACTACCGGTGCGATGGTTTCTTCCAGAAGGGTCTGGACGTTCCGCTGCCGGACGTCCCGGTGACACTGGACTTCCCCGATGGCTCGAGCGTAACCCATCAGACGAGGCCGTTCGGTCTAGTGAACTTCTCCGGCTTTGATGCTTCGGGTGGAGTCACGGTCGGTGTCACGCTGCCAGGGGGTTACAGGGGCTACTCGCTGGATAGTTGTCCCGCCAGCCCTGGCACTGTCTCGCTGCAGCCCGATGACTTCCACTTCGGATACGCGTTTGTGCAGTTTGGGGCAGAGGTCTTGGGGGAGGAGGCCGGCCCATAAGCTGCCGGGGTCACGGGTGTGGCAGGTAGTACCTCAAACGCGGGCCGGGCTGGTCCTCGATCACTGGCCCGGCCTCTGCGTTGCAGGCCCAGCTACGGTCCAGCCTGCGACGTGAACCGCCACGGCAATTGGCGCCGGCAGTCGGTACAACTTCAATCGCTGAAACACTGAGTTCATTGAACACGCTGATGGAAGGATGCTCTTCAGTGTTTTCAGTAGCTCAGCGGTTCCGTGGCCGAGCTGGAGGGGGCCGGCGACATCCAGACCCATCACCTGGCCGAGGCGATTCAGTGCCGCCCGCGGTGGGAGATGTAGCGGCATCAGCCGCGTTTGGACGAGAGGAGATTTCTGCGTATAATGAGTGAAACAGGAAACTACGACAAGAACAGCGGTGAATAACGATGGAATCCTCATCTGCCGTAATCACAGTGCGAATTGATCCGAGTACTGCTCTACTGCCACTTCGGAAAGCCGTATCCGCAGATTCTCAGAGAGAATTCATGGAGGCGGTTGACACGATTGAGTGGGAGTCTCAGTCCCCCACCCAGATAAAGCAAGCGATCGATCTGGCACTGGGGCTCGGGTGTCACGCGGTTGCTGTTGAGTTGGCAGCGACAGGGCGCAATCGGTATCCAAACGATCCCACGCTTGAACGAATTGCCCGTGTGCTTGCTCCGCCGGAATACGTTAGGAAAGATGTCCCCGCCGTTTCAGGACTTAGTCCTTCAGTGAAGTGGTTTCAGGAGCATAGAGAGCAGTACGCCGGCAAGTGGCTAGCCATTCGGAATGGCAAGTTGTTAGCTGCTGCTGATTCCCGCGAAGAACTGTCCAAGGAGCTGGATAAGCTAGATAGGCGATCTGACGTCCTCGTTGCCTTTGCTCGCTGAATACTCATGCTCTTCTGATGCTGCTACCTCTTGGTCCTGAATCCTTTGCTTGTGGCGCGGTCAGATTCATCGACAAGCATCCGATCACAGATGATCCCCGTATTGTTGTACCCATGAGGATCGGGCAAGGTGAGACGGAGATTGTTTTTGCTATTGTCGATACTGCATCTCCTTGGTTTGTCCTCGCCCCCGATGTGGCTGATGCGCTGAAGGTTGATCGTTCCGCCGGAGAGTATTGGGATAGAAAGACGGAGCCTCTTCTTACCGCTTACGGTAGGTTTGGGGGATGGCTCTGTCGAGTGCCTGTTACATTCCTGGCGGATGAAGGCACGGGCATTGAGTTTGAAAGCACCGTTTTCATCCCCGAGGAGGGGTGGCCAAGCGATTTGAATTTCGCTGGGCTTGAAAACTTCCTTTTCCGAATACGCTTTGCAGTTGATCCCGATCCGGAGAGAAGCCTTTTCTATTTCGGCGGTCCGGTATGATGGGGTGATAAGCTGCTTGTGAAAAGCCTGGAAGAGTGGGGCCGGGCGTCTCTCACGCATCGACTCGGTTTGGTGAGCTTCGCCAGCTTTGATGCCTCGGGTAGGGTCACGCTGCTATGGAGCCACAGAGTCTACTCGCTGGATAGCTGTGAACGAGTTAGACTTCCGACAGCCATCCAGCCATCTAACCATCCAGCCATCTAGCCAACTCCCTCTGGACCAACGGCCGCTCGCAGATACGCCTCCAGGAAACTATCAATCTGACCCTCCAGCACCCGCCGGATGTGGGTCTCGGTGACGCCCGTGCGGGTATCCTTCACATACTGGTCCTTGTAGACGCTGTAGGTGCGCACCACAGCGCCCCAGAAGGGCTCGACGGGTGACGGCGCCGGCCTCCCCGGTCCTCGTGCCTCGTAGGTTAGCCGCGCCCGCAACAGATGCCGGCACAGCTCACTGTTCTCGTCCGGTGGTCGGTCGTTGGTGAGCGCCACGACGGTTTCGCTGAGCAGATGAACCGCCTCAGCCCGGCTGCGCAGCCGGCGGATAAACTCGCCCCGACCGCTGATCGCCTGGCTTTGGAGCCGCACATCGTCTGCTGCTATGTCGTCCAACTCACCCAGGCCGATGTCGGGCACGACCTCCACACGGGCGTGGAGGGCCTGCCGGCCACCATCCTCGCGGTGCTGGAGCCGGCGGTGGGCGCCCGTCTCCCCCTTCAGCAGCCCAAAAGCGCCGTGGCCGCGGATGGCGACGGCGAAGGATTGCAGGTGGCCGGCGTGGTCCCGCGTCTCGTCGATGACGGTGGCCTCGAAGCGCCGCCGGCCGGCCCAGCCCAGATACATCCGCGCCAGAGCCTCGGCCCACTCGGAGGCGTCGGTGTCGTCGGGGGCCACGTGGATGCTAAGGAAGGCGTCGTTGGTGTCCCACTGCCCGATGAGCAGCAGGTCAAGCTCTGCACGGGGCAGCTCGCGCAACAGATAGCGGTACCGTCGAGCTGCTTCGCCGATCAGTTGGGTCTCCCCTTCCTGGACAATCATCTCCAGGACCGATTCCAGGTCTTCGGCTGCCCGGCGCAGTCCTTCGCACACATCGACCTTGCGCGTCAGATCGCCCAGCGTCGCGAGTTTGGCTTCAGCAGCTTGCGGGTCATCCCAGAAGGCTGGCTCCGACATCTCGGCGATGAGGTCGTTCATCCGGGCGCGCGTGGCGTCCATATTGTGAAACACTTCGATTTGGTCGATGCGCTGGAAGATGCCATCGACGGCGTCGCGCATCTCTTCCACCGTGAACCGGCGCGTCAGGTCTTCGGCCTCCAGATCGACTTCGGTCTCCAGGATGGCCCGTTCCGCCTCGTCGGGGACCAGCGCGGCCTGGATGCGCCCGCCCTTGACATAAAGCCTAACCAGATCGCCGGCCTTCGTCGGCTGGCTGATGATGGCCCGCGCCAGCGGATAGGCGATAGTGCGCTCGATCTGCCGCTTCAGGTGCCGGGCGCCGAACTTGGGGCTGTAGCCGCGCTCGACCACCCGCTCCACCACCTCTTCGTCCATCTCGATCACCAGCCCGCGACGGGTCACGCCTTCGCGCTGGAAGAGATCGTCGATTTCGCGCCGCGCGATCTCGTGGAGCACCGTCTTGCTGAGAGGCTTGAAGAAGCAGACGCTGTCCAGCCGGTTGATGAACTCGGGTGTGAAGTAGCTTTCCATCTCACGGGTGAGCCGCGCTTCGATTTCCTCCGGGCTGGGACGCGGCGAGAATCCGAGCGCACCGCCGGCATACACCTGGGACCCGAAGTTCGACGTGGCAATCATGATGGTGTTGCGCAGATCGACGAGTTCCCCGTCGCCGTTCACCAGGCTACCCTCGTCGAACAGTTGCAGAAAGCGCTGGAAGATGGAGTAGTGCGCCTTCTCGAATTCATCCAGCAGCAGCGCGGCGAAGGGTTGATCTGCCAGGCGCAGGGTGAGTTGGCCGCGCCGGCTGGCCAGGTCGTCGCCGTGGGGGTCGCCGAACAACTGCCCGTACTGCCAGTCTTCCTGATAGTCATACATGTTGAAGCGCACCAGCCGGCCCTCTTCGCCGAAGAGCCACTCGGCCAGGGTTTTGGCCAGCTCCGTCTTGCCGACGCCGGTGGGGCCCAGGAAGAGGAACACGCCCAGGGGCCGGCGCGGGTCGTTCAGCCGCGCCTTGACCAGGCTGACGGTTTGGATGATGGCATCCACCGCCTGCGCCTGCCCGATGACCCGTTGGCGGAGCACGCGCCGCACCTCGTCCTCGTCCAGGGGCACGGTGTCGTCCAGCAGTTGGCGGGACAGGCCGGTACGTTCGGCGAAGGTGCCGGCCACGGCCGACTGGTCGATCGCCGGCAACTCAGCGCCGGCTTCAGCCGCGGCGCGGATGGCCGATTCTTCCAGGAGTTGGATGGCCTTGCCGGGGAAGGCCTGGCCGGCCCCGAAGCGCCGCGTCAGATCCACCGTTGTCTCCCGCGCCGATGGCTCGATCTGCACCTCATACTCGATTTCCAGGTCTTCGGCGACCTTGTTGACAACGAACCTCGTCTGATCGAGGCTCGGCTCTTCGACTGCAATGCGTGTGAACACCTCGTCCATGACTGGCAGGAAGTCGGACATGCGGCGCATGGGATTGGTGCGCGCCTCGGCGATGCAGCGCAGGTTCTCGCCGCGCAGGTGCTGGGCCAGCAGCGTCGCCAGGTCCGGCCCGCCGAACATGCCCATGACGCCGGCCCCCAGGGCGCTGGGGAAATCGCGGAAGTAGACCAGCGTCAATTCGCGGCTGCCCAGATCGCGCAGAAAGCCGTGTAGTTGGTCGCGCCACTCGCTGCCCAGGGCCGTGACGATCTGAGGGGGCGCCAGTTCGTAGACCTGCACCCCGCGCAGCGATTCGGGGCAATCGCCCTGGACCATTCGGCGCACGACTTCGTGGATGATGGCCGTCTTGCCCACGCGAGGTGGTCCCACCAGGAGCGGCCGGGCGTCGCGCGGTCTGGCCAGCCGGCGCAGCACCGCCTCCACCTCGGCGTCGCGTCCGTAGGCCTTGCGCAGCCGGCCCTGCCTGGCCTGCTCCGTCAGGTTCTGGCCGTAGTGGTTGAGAAAGTTGATCAGCAGGTCGTCGGGCATGTTCATTGTTTTACCGCCGGCCAAATTCCCTCTCAAGTTGCGCCGCGCTCAGATGGATCATCGTCGGCCGGCCATGCGGACACGTGCGTGGAGCGCTACTCGCCTCCAGGTCGCGGACCAGGGCCTGCATCTCCTCGTGGGTCAGCGTTTGGCCGGCGCGCACCGCGCCCTGCTTGCAGATGCTGGCAACAATCTGCTTCTCCCGCTCTTCGTCTACGCGCGACGTGCCGGCTGCAATTTCATCCAGGATGCCGGCCAGGGCCTGGGCCGGATTGCGGCCTTTCAGAACCTCCGGCAGCGCCCGAATTAAAACCGTTTCACCGCCGAACGGCTCGATCTCAAACCCCGTCTGCTTCAGATCATCCAGGCATCCTTCGAGCGTCTCCAGTTGGGGGCCGGTGAGCTCGACGGTAATGGGGTCGAGAAGGGCCTGGCTAGTGACTGGTGTGTCGTCGGCGTTCACCAACTGTTCATACAGCACCCGCTCGTGGGCCGCGTGTTGGTCGATCAGGTACATGCCGGCCGGGCCTTCGGCGATGATGTACGCCTGAGCGATCTGGCCGACCACGCGCAGGGGGGGGAGGAGATTGGAGATTGGAGATTGGAGATTGGAGATTGGTTCGGTGTCGGCGGTGCGTTGGACATCTAGGGCAAGTTGGCTGTCGAGGTGATCGTGGGGAGTGTGGGCGCGTTCCCAGTCGGATAAGCCGGCGTGGTGCGTGCGTGGTTCGATGCGGGGGACCGGGGCCTGGTCCACCACGGCGGTGCGGACGGCTCGCTGCACGGCGGTGAAAACGCCCCGCCCGTCGCGAAATCGGACTTCGCTCTTGGCCGGATGGACGTTCACATCCACCTCGGACGGGTCCAACTGGATCTGGACTACGGCGATGGGGTGCCGGCCTTTCGGCAAGAGCGTGCGATACGCCTCACCCACCGCAAAGGTCAGCGACCGATCCTGAATCCACCGCCGATTTACAAACAGATCGATGTAGGTACGGTTGGAGCGGTGCAGGGCCGGCGGACTCACATAACCAGAAACAGACACAGGTCCCCCCATCCCAGTTGAGCCATCTGTGGAGTTCCCCCGAGTTCCCCGCGCCATTTCGGATTTCGGATTTCGGATTTCGGAATGTTCCTGTGATCCGAGATCGACGGTTCCCTCTAGTTCCCCTCTAGTTCCCCTGAGTTCCTCCAGGTTCCCGTTGGTCTCTGCTAGTGGTAGGAGTTGCTGCGCAATTCCCAGCCCGTACACCTCGATCAGCACGTCCAGCAGTTTCCCGCTCCCCGTGGATTGGAACGCGATGCGCCCGTCGGCCAGGAGAGTGAAGCGGCGGTCGGGGAAGGCCATGGCGACGCGGGTGATGTAGGTCTGGATGTGGCCACCCTCCGTGCGGGCGGTGCGCAGGAACTTGCGGCGGGCCGGCGTGTTGTAGAACAGGTTCTCGACGGTGATGACGGTGCCGACCGTCGCGCCCCGACCCTGCCGATCGACGATTTCACCGCCATCCAGCCTCAAGAGAGTGCCCACGTCGTCGCCCGTAGCCCTTGTCAGCAGTGTGACCTGGGAAACGGCGGCGATGCTGGGCAGCGCTTCACCTCGGAAGCCCAGCGTGCGAATGTGCGCCAGGTCGTCGGCGGTGTCCAGCTTGCTGGTGGCGTGGCGCTCAAACGCCATCTCCACTTCACTCTGCGGGATGCCGTGGCCGTTGTCGATGACGCGGATCAGCCGCCGGCCACCCTCGCGGATTTCCACCTTGATGTCGGTAGCGCCGGCATCCAGGGCGTTTTCGACCAGCTCCTTGACCACCGAAGCCGGCCGCTCGACGACTTCGCCGGCGGCGATCTTGGCGGCGACAGAGGGGGGGAGAACGTGGATTGACATAGTGGTAAGATTATAAGCGCGAACGCGTGTTCGGTCAATCGGTCGGCGGTCGTGTTTGCCATCTCTTGACGATTCGACTACAATGACTTGTAACAGCGGTCACTACTTGACACGCTCAAGTATTGCGAAACCGTCTTCTGGTTATCAAGTGATCGTGACGAACTGGGTAGATTGATCGGGAGGCAAGCCCTGGTGATTTCTTTCACGCCATCCGAAGAGCAACAGATGATCGTGGACGCTGTCCATGCTTTTGCGGAGGAGCAGATGCGGCCGGCAGCCCACGAAGCAGACGAAAGCGGACATCCGCCGGCAGACGTCATCCAGACCGGCTGGGAGATTGGGTTGCTGGCCGGGGCCATCCCCGAGGACGTGGGCGGTTTTGGAGAGCACTCGGCCCTCACCGGGGTCCTGGCGGCCGAGGAGATGGCCTGGGGCGACCTGTCGCTGGCGTTGCAGATCATGACGCCGGCCCTGTTTGCCCTGCCGGTGCTGCTCTCCGGCACGGAGGAGCAGCAGCGCCGCTATCTGCCCGACTTCTGCGAGGACCGCTTCCCGGCAGCGACAGCGGCGGTGGTCGAGGCGGCGATTCGGTTCGATCCGCGCCGGCCGGCCACGATTGCCACACCCGTCAACGGTGGCTGGGTGTTGGATGGCCGGAAAACCTGCGTCCCGCTGGCGGCCGACGCCCGGACGATCCTGGTCTTTGCACGTGACAGCGAGACCGAGGCGGTGCACGGCTACGTGGTGGATTGGGACGCCGCCGGTGTGACTGTGGGAGAGCGGAACAAGCTGATGGGGCTGCGGGCGTTGCCGACCTACGACGTCACGTTGTCGGAGGTGGCAGTGGGAACGGGTCAACGGCTGGGGGGCGAGGCCGGCACAGACTTTCAGCGCATTCTCAACCATTTCTGGGTGGCGAGTGCCGCACTGGCGGCGGGCGTGGCGCGAGGTGCTTACGAATACGCGCGCGACTACGCCAGAGAACGGGTCCAGTTCGGCAAGCCCATCGCCCAGAACCAGGCGATCGCTTTCATGCTGGCCGAGATGGCCGTCGAGGTGGATGCCACGCGCCTGATGGTCTGGGAGGCGGCCTGGAAGCTGGATCGGGGAGAGGATGCGACCAAAGAGGCCTACCTGGCGCGGCAGTATGCCCAGGACATGGTCCTCTTCGTCACGGACGGTGCAGTCCAGGTGCTGGGCGGACACGGCTACATTCGAGATCATCCGGTGGAACGGTGGCTTCGCAACGGTCGCGGGTTTGCCACCTTTGATGGTCTGGCGATTGTGTAGGGTGGCCTGGCGATTGAAATCGCGGCAACCCTTCGACAGGCTCAGGACGTCGCCCTTGCAAAGTCGGCCTGCGCCGACTGAAGACCGGAGTGGGGGATACAACAGATGATTGACTTCGAGCTTCCCGAAGAGATTCAGAACGAGCTGCGGATGGTGCAGATGGTCGCGGAGTACGTGATGCGGCCGGCGGCTCGCCACTTTGACGAGCACGAGCACGAGATTCCGTGGGACTACATCAACGCTATGTGGCCGGCTATGCGGGATAGCCAGAAGCGCCGGCTAGACCGGGACCCGTCGCGACGGGAACGTAAAGGGCCCGGCACAGGCAACGTTCGCACCGTGTACACAGTCGAGGTCCTGTCGTGGGGCGACGCCGGCCTGTACCTGTGCACACCGTCGGCGGCGTTGGGGGGTGCCGCCATTGAAGCGGTGGGAACGCCGGAGCAGAAGGAGCGTTTCCTGCGGCGCTTCGCCGAGGACCCGCCCAAGTGGGGGGCGATGGCCATGACCGAACCGGGGGCCGGCTCCGACACAGCGTCTATCAAGACTACCGCCCGACTGGACGAGAAGACGAACGAGTGGGTCCTGAACGGGGAGAAGATCTTCATCACCCGTGGCCGGCTGGCCCTCGAGGAGTCGGAGGGGCTGGTAGTTGTCTGGGCAACGGTGGACCCGGAGGCCGGACGGGCGGGCATGAAGCCGTTCGTGGTAGAGGCCGGCACCCCGGGCATCCACGTGGCTAAGGTCGAGGATAAGCTGGGCATTCGTGCCAGCGACACCGCATCGCTGGTGTTAAACGACTGCCGCATTCCGTATGATAACCTGCTGGGCAGCGCCGAGGTGCGCCGGCGGGACAAGGGCACAGCCGGCTTCAAGGGGGCCATGGCCACCTTCGACGCCTCGCGTCCCATCGTCGCCGCCAGCGCGTTGGGCGTGGCCCGTGCGGCCATCGAACTGACGAAGGAGAAGCTGGCCGAAGAGGGGATCGAGATTCGATATGGCGAGCCGCGCCACGCCCTCAGCGCGGTAGAGCGGGATGTGCTGGAGATGGAAGCGCAGTACAAGGCCGCCTGGCTGCTCACGCTGCGGGCTGCTTCCCTGATGGATCACCGGCAGCCCAACACGTTGGAAGCCTCCATGTGCAAGGTGAAGGCCGGCAAGGCTGTGACCTGGATCACCCAGAAAGCGGTCGAAATCCTCGGCCCCCTGGGCTATTCGCGGGAGTTACTGGCCGAGAAATGGATGCGTGATGGCAAGATCAACGACATCTTCGAGGGCACCGGCCAGATCAACACGCTTATTGTGGCACGTCGGATTCTGGGCTACGGCAGCAGGGAGTTGCGGTAGGTCAGTAAACAGTAATCAGTGATCAGTAATCAGTCGAAAGGGTCTGTTGACTGATGACTGTTTACTGAGATGCCTGCAACGGAGACTTAGGTGATGGCTGACAGACTAACCCTCCCCATCCTCGGCATCGGCGAGGTGAGTGTGTACGTGGCGGATGTTGATGCCGCCGAAGCGTGGTATCGCCAGGTCCTGGGCATGGAGACAGTGGGGAAGGGGGAGAACTTCTGCTTCCTGCGGGCCGGCGATGATGCGACACTCCGGCAGCGGGTCATCCTGTTCGTGGCTGAGCGGACGTCGCAGCAGAAGAGGCCGCCGGCCCACGGCGCTATCGGCCCAGCCCATGTTGCCCTCGGTGCTCGGTTCGAGGATCTGGATTTGTTCCGAGAGGCCCTGGCAGAGGCCAGCGTGCCCATTGAGCAGGAAATCACCTGGCCCAGCGGCGACCACTCCATCTATTTTAGGGACCTGGATGGTAACAGCCTTGAGATCTACGGGCAGAAACGGTTTGAGCGATACGAGCGAGGGTAAGAGAATGCGTCTTTCCGGAATCTTTCCCCCCGTCGTCACCCCCTTTCGGGATGGTGAGGTAGATGCAGAGGCGCTGGCGTTCAACGTTCAGAAGTGGAACGCGACGGGGCTGGCTGGCTACGTCCCCCTGGGATCCACGGGTGAGTTCGTGCACCTGGCGCCGGCTGAGCGAGATCGGGTCATCGCCACGGTGCGCGAGCACGCCGCGCCGGGCAAAGTGGTCATCGCCGGCACCGGCTCGCTGTCCACCGAGGAGGCGATCCGGCTCACACGACGGGCCGGCGAGCTGGGAGTGGACGCCGCCATGGTCGTCACCCCCTTCTACTATACATCCCAGATGACCGATGCGGCGTTGCGAGCGCACTACACCGCCGTCGCCGACGCCTCGCCGATACCGATCTTGTTGTACAATGTGCCGATCTTCACTCACCTGAACATGGCGGTGGAGACGGTGGCGCGGCTGGCGGAGCATCCCAACATCGCCGGTATGAAGGACAGCTCCGGCAACGTGGATCAGCTCACGCAGATCGCCCACAGCACGCCGGATGACTTCATTCTGCTGTCGGGCGCGGCCGGCGTGCTCCATCCGGCCCTTACCATCGGGGCCGATGGTGCGATTCTGGCCGTCAGCAACGTGGTGCCGGAGTTGTGCGTGGAAATCTATGACGTAGTGCAGGCGAATGATCATGCCACGGCACGCCGCCGGCAGGCTGTGCTGGGGGCCGTCAATCGCGCCATCAGCCGCTACGGCATCGGGGGCTACAAGTTCGCTATGGATCTGCGGGGCTACCGGGGTGGCTGGCCACGCCCCCCGCTGTTGCCGCCGGACGAGGCCGGCCAGCAGGCGATCCGAGCGGCGCTGGTCGCGGCCGATGTGCTGACTGGTTGAAGTGTCGGAGCCTGAGTTTCTCGATATGGCGGCATTGTGATAACATTGTGGTAGGCTAAAAGCCGTCTGGCATGGAAAGCGAGACAGGTTACCTTGAGCACGAATGGCAGAAATGTACGCCGCACCTCCCATCCACACATTGTGAAGATTGAGGGTGTTTGTGGGGGTGAGGCTGTAATAGAAGGGACGCGCATAGCTGTCTGGCATATCGTTGGCTACTATTACAAAGTCGGCATGTCAGTAGAAGAAATCCTGGCAGAATGGGACTATCTCACGCCCGCTCAGGTGTTCAGTGCGTTGGCGTATTATCACGATAACAGGGCGGAGATTGATCGAGTACGCCAGGAGAACAGTTACGACTACTGGCAAGAGCATTACGCCCATGCCATCGCCTGAGCCTCCAAACCCGTTGGCTCAACGAGTTCAAGTGACCTCTAAGAGCAAAACCTCAGCTAAACCGCTCATTGGGCTGAGCGTGGGCGTGGTGGCCGTGTCCTTCGCGGCCATCTTCATCCGCTGGGCCGATGCGCCGGCCCTGGCCGTGGCCGCCTATCGACTCACCATTGCGACGCTCATCCTGGCGCCCATCGTCTGGTTCACTGCGCGGGATGAATTGCGAGCGCTCACCCGGCGCGACATGCAGTTGGCGCTCCTGTCCGGGGCATTTCTGGGTCTGCATTTCGCTTTCTGGATTTCCTCGCTGGATCACACCTCGGTGGCATCGTCGGTTGTGTTTGTCTCCACCAGCCCGCTGTGGGTTGGCCTGGCAGCCCATTTTTTCACGGACGAGCGCCTGACGAGCCGAATGACTGCGGGGATTGTCGTCGCCGTTTTGGGCGGCATGGTCATCGGCTACGGCGATATGGGCATTGGATCGTCAGAGTTGTGGGGGGACCTGTTGTCCATTCTGGGAGCCGTGGCGGTGGCCGGCTATTTCCTCATCGGCCGGGACTTGCGCCCCAAGGTCTCGCTCATCACATATATCTTCCTGACCTACGGCGCGGCTGCGGTTGAGTTGCTCATCATCGCCGTCCTCACCCGTCAGCCTTTCACCGGCTACACACCAAACACGTATCTGATGTTCCTCCTGCTGGCCGTAGTGCCCCAATTGCTGGGCCATTCGTCGTTCAACTGGGCGCTGCGCTACCTCACGGCAACCTACGTGGCCGTGACAGTGATGGGAGAGCCGGTGGGGTCCACCCTTCTGGCCTGGCTGCTGCTGAACGAACCGCCGACGGTGCTCAAGGTAGGCGGGGGCGCACTGATTCTGGCCGGCATCTGGGTGGCGACACGGGAGGAGCAGGAGATCGTAACAGAGTTGGCGGCGACGGAGTTATGATGGCTGGGTGGTTAGATGGCTAGGTGGTTGGGTGGCTTATGGAGCGACTAGTTCTGGTTCGTCATGGAGAGACTGAGTGGAATCGCCTCGGCCGCTATCAGGGCTATGCACGAACTTCCCTGAATGAGCGCGGCCGCTGGCAGGCCGAGCAGGTAGCGCGCCGGCTGGCCAATTGGGACATCGACGCGATCTACACCAGCGATCTGCCGCGAGCGTTTGAGACCGCCGAGCCAATTGCGGGCCGGCTCGGCTTGCCGCTGCGCAGCACGGATGCTCTGCGCGAAATAGATGTCGGCGAGTGGGAGGGTCTCACCGTGCCGGAGATTCAGGCTCAGTACGCTGAGAATTGGAGCGCCTGGCTGGCCGATCCAATCCACACGCCACGCCAGAGGGGTGAGTCCTTCGCCGAACTGGCCGAACGGGTCAACAAAGCTTTTCGCGCGTGGGAGGTGGCACACGCGGGTGAGACCGTGTTGGCTGTGACCCATGGTGGGCCGATTCAAAGTCTGGTGTGCACAGTCATCGGCCTACCTTTGCATTTCCGGTGGCGCCTGAAGATCAGTAATGCTTCGATTACCACACTGGTTCACCAGGATGGGCGGTGGCTCCTGGAAACGCTGAATGATGTAAGTCACCTGTAGGGAATGGAAGGTATGCTTATGCGACGCTGGCTTGTAGTGGCTGGTTTTCTGCTTTTTGTCACCGCCCTGGGCGCGGCACGCGCCGCAACGCCGGCAGCTCCGCAGCAAGGCATAACGGAGGGTTGGACAACCCACGCCAACGCCGATCGGGTCAACGTACTGCGAGCACAGGGGAGTACGTTGTGGGCCGGTAGCGTGGGGGGCGGGCTCGTCGGGTGGGATGTGACGGATAGTGCTTTCGTCCACCTGATGTATCCCCAGGACCGGCTGGCCGGCAACACGGTGACGGCCATCACGATAGCGCCGGACGGCACGTTGTGGGCTGCAACGACGGGTGGTGTCAGCCGGTATCCACCCGGTGGCCCGGGCCAGGACCTGACGCTCAAGAAGACCAGCCGGCGAGCCGGTGTGAAAGCAACAGTCGTGGAACGCGCACAGACGGATGAAGATGAGATCCGCCTCAGTCTTACCAGCGAATCCGAAGTTTTGACGGCCTTCGCGCCCGGCTATCTGATGTTTGGGACGGACCCGACAATCTATTTCTACCGCGACTGGAACGAGTCCAGGCAGGCGGTCAAGATCAGCCCGGGGCTGCACCGGACGGTGGAGCCTGGCACGCCCGTCTATGCTGTGGAGATTGGTCTGGCAGCCGACGATGTGCGGGACGTGAAAGTGGATCACGCCGGCCGGGTGTGGATCAGCACAGTCAATGGTGTGAGTGTCTACGATAACGGCCAGTGGACGGTCTACACCGAATTCAACAGCCCCCTCGTCTCGAATGATGCCGGCGTGATGGCTGTGGATCGTGCCGGCCGGGTGTGGATCAGTCACCAGGAGCGGGGTCAGTTCACGAGGTTCGACGGCGGAGAGTGGCGCGACTACGCGATCAACGGGACCATCCAGAGCCTCACGGCGAATCCGAATGATGGCAATGTCTGGGCGGCTACCAGCCAACTGTGCGATCCCAAGGGTACCTGTAGTGGCGGGGGGGTCTGGGCTTTCGACGGCAGCGCGTGGCACCAACGCTATCGTGAAGCGGATGGCATCGCCGCCGACGACGTGAACAGCATCGCCTTCGGCGCTGACGGCCGAATCTGGTTGGGTCACGAGCTTGCCTCCCAGAACCGCGTGGCAGTCAGCCGGTGGACCGGGAGCGGATGGCAGGTTTACCAGACCGTCCAGCAGGCAATAGAAGCCGACTTCAACGGTATCATGACGACTCAGACGACAACTGATCTGTGGACAGTCGCTGCCGGCCGGGTCTGGACACGCCATTTGGGAGCTGTACGCGGCTACGCGCCAGGTCTGGGTTGGAAAGCCCTGTACACCGGCAGTACAGTGCTCAACAGCAATCACACCCGCGCCGTTGCCACAGACGAGGCTGGCCGGGTCTGGGTCGGCGCACAGCGCATGTTTGACGGTCAGAACCAGGTCGGTGGGGGGATCAACTTCTGGAATGGGAGCGGCTGGACCCATTATTTGGCTGAAGACTCAAATCTGCCTGACAACCTGGTCCAGGCCATCTCAGTAGGGCGTGACAGGGTCTGGGTGAAGACACTGAGGGGGTTCAGTCGGTTCTTGAACGGCACGTGGAAGATCTATCCGGATACCGACATAGCACCCGTGGTGGAGGATGACTACTGGTCAATCGTTGATGCCCGGGCGATGGCCGGCATCAATGACAACCGACTGTGGACTGTCGATGGTGCTGATCGTGTTTGGGTATGGGGTGGCGATGGCGCCCGGTACTATAGGCCGGACACAGGCTGGGTCCGCTATACCTTCGAGAACACGCTCCGCAAGATGGAGCCGGCTGTGACCTATCTGCGACAGCCGGCCCCGCGCCGTGAGACGCGCATCTGGGTCTCGGCCGACGACGTCCCCGACAGCGCCACGGCCCAATCCCTTTTTCCCAGCGGCTACCTCATGATTGGAGATGACCCGACGATCTACCGATATGAGTCATTTTTGGACCATTCTCAGCCGGACGTGAACGGACTGCAGGTGTCACCGGAGTTGCAGAGCAGCTACGGTCTCAATACACCGGTCTACGCTGTTGAACCTGGGTTGCTGTCGAACATCGTTACTGATGTGGCCATTGGCCCGGATGGTCGTATCTGGTTTGCCTCGCGGCCCGATCGGGTCGGCTCGACAGATGTGTATGGCGGGGTGAGTGTACTCGACGTGGGGACCGGGACCTGGACGCAGTACACGGTTCAGGACACCAGCCGGCGCGGCCCGCTTGTGGGCCACGTGACGGCTCCGGTCGATGCTCAGGCAACCGAGGTGCCGGCCGATTTTGGAAGCGCCAAAGCCGCCAACGAGGCGCTGGCATCGGAGTTCGTCATGTTCGAGGACGACCCGACGCTCTACCGTTATCTGGGCTACAGCGAGGACACCGGTGAACTGCATGTCCGACCCATCTTCAACACCCCGAAGTACCTGGCCGGCGTCCAACAGCCGTTGCTGGCCGGCACGGGAATCAATGCGGTGGAGTTGGGCCTCCTGGGCACGTCACAGGGTTCCTCGTCGGCCGATCGGCTGGCGGTGGACAGCGCCGGCCAGATGTGGATTGCCGTGCCGGGCGTTGGAATCAGCGTGCTCGGGAGCCTGGGGGAATGGACGAACTACCGGCGAACAGACGAGGGCCTGGCAAACGCGCGGGTGTCCGGGATGTTGCCTCGGGGTGATCAAATGTGGGTCTGGACCGATGGCGGTGGGGTCAGTGTGTTTCGCGATGGTAACTGGCAAACGTACGATGTCTTCAACTCTGGCCTGGTGGACAATAAGGTGGAGGCGCTGGCCATTACGCCAAATGGCGAAGCCTGGATGGCCACGCACGGGGGTGGCATCAGTGTGCTGACGCTGCCGGGCTTCCGATTGGACATGGGGACAGCGGCGGTGCTGGTTGTTCCCGGTGGCACGGGCGACGTCCGCGTGGAAGTGGTGCCGGTTGGGGGGTTCAATGACAGCGTGGCGCTTAGTGTCGAAGGGTTGCCACCTGGCGTCGATGCCATACTCATGCCGGATAGCGTCAGCGGCGGCGGGGTGGTTGAATTGACTCTACATGTGTCGGAACTGGTCGGCATAGGGAGCTACCCGCTGACCGTGGTTGGTCGCAGTCCTGACGGCCTTTCGGCAACGCGCCGGCTGACCCTGCACGTTGTCTCCTCGATCCGGCGGATGTATTTGCCTCTCATTGCTCGTTGAGGGATAAGCGTTCAGGGATAATCCAATTTTACCCGTGTTTTTTTCTATCCGTGAGGGGTTGCTGCTGATCGCTTGTCGATTTGAGGCGCAGCTTCGCTGGACGGTTATCTTACCTGGTCTCCAGGGCCACCTGCTGGATGCCGGCCTGCACCTGGGCCATGGCGGTCTGTAATTGCTGCCGTCGTTCCTCGGCCTGTGCCTGCTCTTCGAGAACGGTTGCCGGCACCGCTCGCAGGACACATTCCTCGGGGGTCAATGGGCATCGCTCGCAGGTTTCGTTGATAATCACGTGGGGAATGTGCGGGTCGGAGGCAAAGCGGATGGTTTCCAACAACGCGGTGTCGTATGTGAACCCGATGGTGACACTGCTCCCAACGTTGGGGGAGAGGGTGAGGGGCCGGGCGTAGCCAATGCACACGAAAGTATCACCAGAGTTCAGAAACTCAGAGCGTTGCGCGCCCACGACGGGCACCGGCTCACCGTTGGCCCGGGCAGCCGCCAGGTGCTTCAACAGCCCGATGGTCAACCAGCGCCGGCAGTGGTGCTCGTTCAGGCCCAGGCCGCTGGGAATCATGAGCCGTGACATGTTGAACTGCTTGGTCAACTGATAGTCGCTGCCGTAATCATGGAAACGCAGGAAGTGCAGCTTGATGTCGAAGTACTCGGGGATCAGTTCGCTGTAGCGGTACAGCAGCATCTCAGGCGTTACGTCGTACCGCGTAAGCAGGGCCAGGAATTGCTCCGGTTGCCATGTCGGCAGGCTGAAAAGCCGCCGAAGGTCCTCCACGATGATCTCTCGGGGCATCAGAAGCGCGCCGGCAAAGTACGAGGCCTTGAAGTCGTTTAGCACTTGCTGAAACGACCTGACAGTGTCCGGCGCTGAGGTGATGGCACGTTCTTGGAGGTCCAGGAACTGGTAGCCCAGCTCCCGTGCGAGAACAAACTTCTTCTGCGCTGGACTGAGCGCGGGATTGATGAGCAGCGTGGGCTGTTCACCATCCACGTAGATGGACCGGTAGCCGGTCAGATGGGGGAACTGCGGGATGAGGCTTTCGTCCAACTCATACGCGGGCTCACTTCGCACCAGAGCTTCCAATCGACCCAGAGACAGGGGGAACTCCCCGGTCAGCTCATGCGCGGCTGCAAACTTCTCAACTGCCTGTTCGATCTCCTCAAAGTAGTTCTCGTGGATTTCCTGGTATGAGCGCAATGCGGCACGCAGGAAATGTTCGCTTTTCATGTCGTATTGCCGGGCAATCTCGACCAGGGTGTGAATCAGAGCACTGGCCTCAGCCGGCGACCGGGTGATCAGATCAACCAGGTCCCCCACCTCCAGGCCAAACAGCTCGAAAGGGAATTTCTGAAGCAGGGATGAGGATAGAACACTCTCCAGGTACGCCTGAGATGGGTCGAGCTTGACCGAAACCAGGTTGTCATAGGTTGTACCCAGAACCTCGGCCATGCGCATGATCTTGTCGGGCTTCGGGTACTTGCGCCCCTTCTCGATCTCCGTGATGTAGGATGCCGAAAGATCGCAACGCTCGGCGAATTTCGACAAGGTGAAGCCCCGCTCCAGCCGTGCCTGCCGGACTTTCATCCCAAGGATCGTGTTGATGGCTTCGCTATTCATGACCTGCTCCGGTTGCTGCTCATTCGGTTGCGCGCGATTTGAAAGTCTATCATACCCCACTGTCAAAGTCAAGAGGGAAATCGCTGCCGGCGACAACTCCAGTTCTGGCGAAATTTTCATATTTAGCGAATTTTCGCTTGACAAGCAGCGATGTTTTTGATATAATGCCGGCCACACAACTTCATCATTGTCACTGTCGCTGGACCGAGCGCTCAAGGGCGAGTTGCGGGGTGTGGAAATCGCTTGCCTCCCCCGCATCGCCCGTTTTTTTGTCTTCCCGTTTGTCCCCATCCGTCTCTGGTGAAGGAGGATCTATGATCAGTGAGGAGCTGCAGGCGAGACAGATGCCTGCCGCAGAGGTTCTGTCCATCCCCGAGCACACGCTGGAGATTGTCAGCGACTCGGGAGAAGGTGCTCAGCGAGCCGGAACCGTTTTCGCTTTGACAACGGCCCGAATGGGCAATGGCGTGTGGACAGTTCAGCTCATCCCCGCCGAAATCCAACCCCCAGCGCGCACCGCCGGCGGGCTCAGCGGGGCGCGGCTTCGCTTCGGCACGAAGAAAGTCACCAACCCCGGCGATAAGACCAACGTCATCGTCGCCTTCAACGAAATTGTACTCGACGCCCGCATCGATGCCGGCGCGCTGGCGGAGGGCGCCACCATCTTCATCGACAACCAGTGGGCCGATCACTACGACGAAGAGGTGCGAGCCTCATACCGGCGGGTCCTGGAAAAGGCGCGCCAGCGGGGCTACGAAGTCTTTGAAATTCCCCTGGAAGCAGAAACCCTCAAGGTCATCGACAACCCTCGGCGCGGCAAGAACATGTGGGCCGTGGGGTTGTTGGCCTACTTCTATCAGCGCGACACCGATCTTGTACGCTCCCTCGTGGCTGACCAGTTCAAGAGCAAGGGGACAGCAGTTGTTGAGAAGAACCTGGAGCTCATTGACCGGGGGTATGACTACGCGCGCCGGACGTTACCCTACTGCTATCGCGTGCCGGCAGTGCCGACCGAGGTGCCGCAGGTGGTGATGAACGGCAATCAGGCACTGGCGCTGGGTGCTATCGCGGCCGGCTTCAAGCTGTGCTCCATGTACCCCATCACGCCGGCCTCTTCCCAGTCCCACTACCTGGCTCCCATCTTCAGCCAATTCGGCGGCATCGTGCACCAGGCAGAGGACGAGATCGCGGCCATCGCTGTCGCGTTGGGCGCAGCTTACGGTGGCCGGCCCGCTTTCACCATCACATCTGGCCCCGGCATGGCACTGAAAACAGAAATCCAGGGGCTGGCGGTGATGACCGAGACCCCGCTTGTCATTGTGGATGTGCAACGTGGGGGACCCAGCACCGGGCTTCCGACGAAAGTTGAGCAGGGTGACCTGCTCTCCTCGCTGTTCGCCACGCCGGGGGATGCGCCGAAGGTGATCATCGCGCCTTCCACCATCGAGGAGTGCTACCACGTGATGAAGACGGCGCGGCAGATTGCGGAGCAGTTGCGCACGCTGGTCATTGTCCTATCCGATGCCAATCTGGCCACCGGGGTCCAGCCTTTCGACAAACCGGTCGAGCCGGATGAGCCGCCGGCGGATGCTCTCGATCTCCGTCCGGTCATGCCTGGCTTCAAGCCCTTCGGCTGGGACCAGGCGACCGGCATTGCACCCCGGGCCATCCCAGGCCAGCCCGGGGGGATGCACACGCTGACCGGCCTGGCTCATGACGATGCCGGCCATGTCTCGTACGACCCACAGGCCAATCAGTTGGGCCACGAGATGCGCAGCCGCAAGCTGCAGATGCTCCAACAGGGCCTGCGTCCGCCGGAAGTCTTTGGTGAGGACAGTGGTCAGTTGCTGCTTATCGGTTGGGGAAGCACACGCGGCTCCATTGAGGAGGCGGTCGAGCGCGCTCAGGCCGAGGGGTACAGCGTTTCTTCGCTCCACCTGCGATTCCTGAGCCCCCTCCCCCCCGGTCTCAAGGAGATTCTTGAACGATTCGACCAGCATGTGTGCGTGGAGATTAACTATTCGGACCCGCCTACCGCTGTTGGGCGAAGGTCTCCGACCGAGCCCTCGCGACGCTACAGCCAGTTGGCCACGCTTCTTCGGTCCGAGACGCTGCTTGACATCGACTCCTGGTCCAATGTCTATGGTCAGTCGCTCAAGCCGAACGAAGTTTACCAGATGATTCAGGATCGACTTGCAGTGTAACGAAGGGTAGTTATTCACCTGCTGCGGGGCCTGGCGAATGAATTCGCGGCAACCGTTGCAAAGCCGCCTTACGGCGGCTGGGCGGTGGTAGGCGCGGTTGGAACTGCCGGCTGGCGAAGAGGTGAACCATCACAAGGAGGCATCCCCGTGTTGCAAACAATCCCCACGAATGGTAAGGGGCGGGCTTTCGAGCTGGATGACTACAAGAGCGACAGCGAGCCGCGATGGTGCAGCGGATGCGGCGACCTGGCGGTCATGACGGCGGTGCAGCGCCTGCTGCGAGATCGCGCGCTGCCGCCGGAGGAGGTGGTCTTTGTGTCGGGGATCGGCTGTTCCAGCCGCTTCCCCCATTACATGAACACTTATGGGTTTCATGGTGTGCATGGTCGTGCCATTCCCATCGCCACCGGCCTGGCACTGGCCCGGCCCGATCTGCACGTCTTCGTGATCACCGGAGACGGCGACTGCCTGAGCATTGGCATGTCGCACCTGATCCACGGCCTGCGATACAATGTAAACCTGACGGTCATCCTGCTCGACAACCAGATCTATGGTCTGACCAAGAAGCAGACATCGCCGACGACGGCTCGGGGCTTCGCTACCAACACCCAACCCTCTGGCTCCTACCTGCCGGCCATCCAGCCTATCACCACTGCCCTGGGTGCCACCAATGCTTCCTTCGTGGCGCGGGCCGCTGATTGGGTGCCACAGCACCTGTACGACACCATAGCGGCGGCCTACGATCATCCAGGTCTGGGCTTCGTCCAGGTGTTGCAGCGTTGTCCGGTCTACAACCCCGATGCTTACGGACCGTTGCGGAATGACCCAGAAGCTGTCATCTACCTCCGGCATGGGCGGGGGGTTCCGGTGAGCGATGGTCTCGTCCGGCGGTCAGCCGGCACCATCGACCACGATCCGCTGAATCGCGAAGCAGCATTCGCGCTGTCCCAGCAGCAGCATCCGCTCCCGCTGGGGTTGTTCTACGCCAACCCGGAAGCGCCGCGCTACGACGTGATTCGCCGGCAGGAGATCGAGACCGCCCGGCAACAGAACGGTACACCGTCCATCAATAAGCTACTGGCACGCTACGAAATCTAGGATAATCGTCAATTGTCAATGATGAATTGTCAATTGTCAATGACGCACGTTGCTGGGGCAACGAATCCAGTTGACAATTAACAATTGACAATTGACAATTAGAAAGGAGTCCCCGATGAGTTCGAAGAACGGACACCAACCCAAATACCCTGGTATCCGCATGACGGTCAACGGCAATGACGCGGTCGTTCTGGTGGAGACGGCGGCCAGCGAGGCGGCCGGCGCATATCCCATCACACCCTCCACGGCGATGGGTGAGGGGTGGGCCGCGGCTGTTGCGCGTGGCAAGCTCAATGCCTTCGGCAATCCGCTGATTTTCGTCGAGCCGGAGGGGGAGCACGCCGCCGCCGGCGTCACAGCCGGCATGGCCATGGTCGGTCTGCGGTCGGCGAACTTCAGCTCGGGCCAGGGCATTGCCTACATGCACGAGTCGCTGTACGCCGCTGTGGGCAAGCGCCTGACGTACGTCCTCAACATCGCCTCCCGGGCCATGACCAAGCAGACGCTGAATGTCCACGCCGGCCACGACGACTACCATGCCGTGGATGACACCGGCTTCTTCCAGGTTTTTGGCAAGAACGCCCAGCAGGCCGCCGACCTGTGCCTGATTGCCCACAAGATCGCCGAACTCTCGCTGACCCCCGGCATCAACGCCCAGGATGGGTTCCTGACCAGCCATGTCCTGGAAGCGATCTACGTTCCGGAGCCGGAGCTGGTAGCCGAATTCCTGGGCAGTCCGGACGACATCATCGAGTGCCCCACGCCGGCTCAGCGCCTGGTCTTCGGGCCGACCCGCCGGCGCATCCCCGAGCTGTGGGACGTAGACAATCCGGCCGAAGTCGGCGTGGTCCAGAACCAGGACAGCTACGCCCAGGGTGTGGCGGCCCAGCGCCCCTTCTACTTCGACCACATCCGGCCGATTGCCCGCCAGGTGCTTGACGAATATGCTGAACTGACGGGCCGGCGCTACGGTTTCATCGAGGGCTACCGGCTGGAGGATGCGGAGTACGTCATCGCCGGCATGGGCTCCATGGTGGAGAACGCCGAAGCCGCAGCCGACTATCTGCGGGAGACCAGAGGCCTGAAGGTCGGTGTTCTGAACGTGACCTTCTACCGCCCCTTCCCTGGTCCCGAGATTGCCACCGCCCTCATGGGCAAGAAAGGGGTAGCAGTGCTGGAGCGAGTCGATCAGCCCCTGGCCGAAGACCTGCCCCTGGCGCGGGAGGTGCGCGCAGCTCTGGATAAAGCGGTCGAGAATGGTCGTGTGGCGGCGGGTCGTAAGGCCGGCGCCTATCAGTTGCCCTACCCTGAATACCCGGTGATCCGCAGCCTGAAGCAGCGTCCCCCCATCTACTCGGGTAGCTACGGGATGGGGAGTCGAGACCTGCAGCCCGAGCAGCTCATCGGTGCGGTGGAGAACATGCTCCCCGACGGGCCTCAACGCCGGCTATTCTACCTGGGCTTCGATTTCGTGGACGAGGACACGCCCTACCAGTCACAGCGTCAGCTTCAGGAAGAACTCCTGAGGGACTACCCGCACCTGCGTGAGCTGAGCATCAAGGGGTCGGAGAACCCGAACCTGCTGCCCGAAGGTGCAGTGGCCGTGCGGATGCATTCCATCGGCGGGTGGGGCGCCATCACCACCGGTTTGAACCTGACCAGCACCATCTACGACTTGCTGGGTGTGCACGTGAAGGCCAACCCCAAGTATGGTTCCGAGAAGAAGGGACAGCCTACAGCCTTCTATGCTGCCTTCGCTCCCGAGCGTATCCGTGTGAACTGCGAACTGAAAACGGTGGACGTGGTGATATCACCCGACCCCAACGTATTCAAGCACTCGAACCCGTTGGCCGGGCTAAAAGAGGGGGGTGTCTTCATCTGGCAGAGCAGCGAGACGGACCCGCAGCAGGTGTGGGAGTCCATTCCGGCCTATGCTCAGCGGGAGATAAAGAAGAAAGGCTATCAGGTTTACTACCTGGACGCCTTCAAGATTGCGCGCGAGGAGGCGACAGACCCTGGTCTGCAACTCCGCATGCAGGGCAACGTCTTCCAGGGAGCCTTCTTCCGGGCTGCACCGTTGCTGGAGCAGCATGGTTTGGAACAGGATGCCCTCTTTGAGGCCATCCACGCTCAGCTTCAGAGGAAGTTCGGTTCCAAGGGCGCGCAAGTGGTAGCGGACAACCTACGGATTGTGCAGCGCGGCTTCGAAGAGGTTCGACAGCTCCAATCCAGCGATTTCGAGATTACGCAGCCGGATGGCCGGCGTCACACACGTCCGCTTCCCGTGTTCGCCCTGCCATCGCCCGACACTCAAACGCCCATCACCGCCGGCGACCGCTTCTGGGAACAGACAGGCTTGTTGTACGCCAATGGGCAAGGTAGTGACGTGCTGGCCGACCCCTTCATCGCCCACAGTGTCATTCCGGCGGCCACCAGCGTTTTCCGCGACATGACGAGCATTCGGCTGGAGTACCCCCAGTTCGTCCTGGAGAACTGCACCGGCTGTGCCAAGTGCTGGACAGCCTGTCCCGACATGGCTATCCCTGGCCTGGTGGTGACGGTTCGTTCCCTGCTTCAGAAAGCCGTGGACCGCATACCGCACAACGGGGCACCCCCCAAGATGGCGGAGCTCATCGATGATCTGGAGGTGCGGTGCCGCGCGTTGCTGAAAGAGTCCGACAAGAAGGATAGCGCCCTGGAATACCATGGCATGGCCGGCATTGTTGAACTGGCTTTCAACGATATCGTGGCCGGTATTGATGATCCGGCACGGGCTGAGGCGCTGCGCTCCGAGTTACCGACCATGAAGCAAACACTGGAAGACTTCCCGGTGGCCGTCACCCAGCCCTTCTTCTCTCTGCCGGAGCGTCGAAACGAGGGCGACGGCGGTCTACTCGCTATCACGGTGAATCCGTCGGCGTGCAAGGGCTGCATGGAATGCGTGGAAGTCTGCCCGGACAATGCCCTGCGAGCAGTTCCCCAGACAGAAGAGGCGGTGGCCCAACTGCGACGCGGCTGGGAAATCTGGGAGGAGATGCCTGATACACCACCGGACTACATCAAGATCGCCAACCTGGATGAAGGGATCGGTACGCTGTCATCCATGCTGCTCACCAAGCGAAACTACCTCTCGATGAATCCGGGAGATGGCGCCTGCATGGGATGCGGCGAGAAAACATCCATCCACCTGTTCGTCGCGGCAGCCCACGCGCTGATGATCCCCCGGGTCGAGAAGCATGTCGAGTACCTGAATGACCTGATTGGCCGGCTGGATCAGGAAATTCGCAACGAGGAAGAGCGACTCCGCAGCCCCTCGGACGCGGCGGTGTTGAGCCAGCGGCTGGGCGCCTTTGGCCGGCAGTTCATGGACCCGGAGAAGCTGTCGATGCAACTGCCGTCAATCATGCACAGCAGTCGAGCCGATGGCGACCGGCTGGCCCGGCTGAAGCGGGTGCGGGCGATGCTGGAAGACCTGCGCTGGCGTTACACCGAAGGTCCCACCGGCCGTGGCCGTTCACCCATGGGCATGATCAACAACACCGGCTGTACCACCGTGTGGGGTTCGACCTATCCCTACAACCCCTATCCCTTCCCGTGGGCCAACCACCTGTTCCAGGACGGCCCGTCGGTAGCCATGGGGGTCTTCGAAGGCCACATGCGCAAGATGGCGCGCGGCTTCAAAGCTATCCGAATCGCCGAGCTGGATCTGGCCGGCGAGTACGATCCGGCCGTGCACGACGAGTTCTTCACCTACTTTAACTGGCGACACTTCACCGACGAGGAGTGGAAGCTCTGTCCACCGGTCACGGTGTTGGGTGGTGACGGGGCCATGTTGGACATCGGTTTCCAGAACCTGTCGCGCATGCTGGCTTCTGGCAAGCCGATCAAGGCCATGATCGTGGACACCCAGGTATACTCAAACACGGGCGGTCAGGCGTGCACCAGCAGCTTTACCGGCCAGGTCGCGGACATGGCAGCCTTCGGCAAGGCACAGCAGGGCAAGGAGGAGCCGCGCAAGGAGGTCGGCCTGATTGCGATGATGCACCGCAACACCTTCGTGGCGCAAACCTCGCAAGGGGCGGCCAGCCATATACTGCAGAGTTTTATCAAAGGGCTCAACTCACGCCATCCGGCGGTGTTCAACGTATACGCGCCCTGTCAGCCGGAGCACGGCATTGCCGATGATCTATCGTCCAGGCAGGCTAAGCTGGCGCTGGAGGGACGGGCTTTCCCGTTCTTTATCTATGATCCCGATGCCGGCGACACCTTCTCGACCCGCTTCTCGCTGACCGGCAACCCGTATCCCGAGAGTGACTGGCCGGAGTACACGCTGGAATACCAGGACGAGGATGGCACGGTCCACGAGATGACCTTGCCTTTCACCTTTGCTGACTGGGCGGCTACCGAGGGCCGGTTCTCCAAGCATTTCAAGCTGCTGAAAGGTCAGGTAGACGAGGGGCGGCTGGTTCGCTTCGACGAGTATCTGAACTTGAGTGAGGCGGAGCGGGCCGGCAAGACCCCCTTTATCTGGGTGGTAGATGACGACAATCGGCTGCGTCGGGCCAGTGTCAGCGAGGCTCTGGTCGATTCGGCTGAAGATCGCCTGAATCTCTGGCACATGGTGCAGGAGTACGGCGGCGTCCGCAACCCCGGTGCTGAGAAGGCGGCAGAGCGGACGCGCAGTGAGCTGAACCGCGAGTTCGAGGAGATGCTGGCCGCGCTGCAGGCGGAGCATGAAGAGGCTCTGGCCCAGGCCCAGGCTCAAGGGCGGATGCAGGCAGCCCAGCAGATGGCCCAGGGGCTGATCCGGTTGGCCGCGGGCGAATCGATTTCAGATACTTCGGCTGAGCTCAGTACAAGTTTCGGATTGCAGATTTCAGATTTGTCCTTTGCTACTGAACCGCTGCTTCCATCTGATGGGGATGCCTCGGTCAAGGACGGGGGTGAAGCTGCGGTTGCGGCCCCAAAAGAGGTAGCGCCGGCAGTTGAGCTGGCCGAGTCAGAAGAACCGATGGCTGAGGCAGTCGAAGCGCCGTTGCAGAACGGCCTGGCGTGGATCGAAACCGAATTTTGCACCACCTGCAACGAGTGCACCAATACCAACCCACGCATCTTCGCCTACAACGACAACGAACAGGCCTACATCGCCGATCCGAAGGCCGGCCCATTCCGTGACATCGTGATGGCTGCCGAGCAGTGCCCGGTGGAGATCATCCATCCCGGCCAGCCGCAGGACCCATACGAAGACAACCTGGAGCAGTGGGTGAAGCGAGCTGAGCCTTTCAACAGCCAGTAATCAGTGATCAGTGATCAGTAACCAGTGATCAGTAATTGGACTCCCTGAAACTGATAACTGATAACTGATGACTGACACTCTTCCCACACACCGCAACGGGGGTGTTGACGCCAACAACACCCCCGTTTGCTTGTCTTAGGCTCTTACAGAACTGAGTCAGTAGGTTTTGTCGAAGGCTGCATGGCTGCCGATGAACACCCAGACGTAGGTATCTCCGTCTACAAAGCAAGTGGCGCGGTAGTCGCGGGTAATTCGGAATTCGATGTGTGGGTAGGGTAGATGGGCTGTGCTGCGGATGATCCGACGGTGGAAAGAGGGGTGGAAGGGATCGGTTTTGAAGAGTTCAAACTTCCGTCGGGCAATCTCCTGGATATGGGGTGGCAGGCGGTCGAACAAATCTTTGAATTGGTGGGTGCGAACAGACCTCAGATTGGCCACTCCTCCACCTGACCTGTCTGGTATTCGGCAAGAGCACGCTCGGCCAGGGCGTGGTAGGTCTCCGTCTCGTAAAATGCTTCATCGTCGCGGGCCAGGTAGTTGGCGTGGGTACATACGGCTTCCAGGGCCCGCTGGCTCTTGACCTCATATCCTCGCTTCTGGAGCGTATCCACCAATCCACGCAACGTGTCGCACAAGGCCAGGAATCTGAGAAACAGCTCTGCCAGTTCCTCTTCAGCGGCCTGGTAAGGATATTCCTCCGATGTGGCGGCTAGAAGGTTGTGCTGCTCATCGCAGCGCAGCAGAGTAGTGAACAGGTTTATGGTGTCTCGGGCCAACTCTTCGATATCTTCTGGCAGATAGACTGCTTCATCGCCATCCTCAACCACAGGTGTGATCAGGCGAAGGGCACTCTCCAGGAATTGCTCCTTCGCATTGACAATCTGAAAGGTAGAAATTCCTTGAGGTGGATCATCCTTGATCACTTGAGACCGTCGAGCGGTCCCTTCCTTACTAGTCATTATGCCTTTCCTGACCTCCTGAATCACCTTCTTGGAAAACATGGCTTGGTGCGATTCTACCACAACTCGTGGGAAAAGTCTAGTGTTAGGGGCAAGTACTGGTTACCGATTACTGGTATCCTTCCCCACACACCGCAGCGGTGCGGGGGCCCAGCTTGATCAGATGGCTATTGAGCTAAGTAGGTTATCGAGGCAAGTCGCTGAAATGCAAAAACAGCTTTCTTCAACTGTCCAGCAAAGAGATGGGGCACCGCGTCGTGATGAGATGGATCAGACCCGCGAGATTACTTTTCGCGAGTTCTTGGGAGCTATCTGGTGGTAAGCTCCAATCGGAGCTACTCAGCCACTTCGCGCCTGGCGAATGAATTCGCGGCAACACCTGCGAAACCGACCTTCGTCGGTTGGATTTTGAGTCGCCGAAGGGCGACTTCGCAATGGTAGGCGCGGTTTCAACCGCCGGCAGCAGGGGGGACCAAGCACTAACCTCCAATCTATCAAAGAAAGGGCGAGGCAGGTCGGATTGGTAATCCGTCTGGGAACAAACCTGCTTTCCGACCTACCTCGCCCCTACCTGGCGGTATAGCCGCCATCGACGACGAGGGCGGCGCCGGTCATAAAGCTGGAGGCGTCCGAGGCCAGGAAGAGGACAGCCTGGGCGATTTCATCGGCGGTGGCAACGCGGCCCAGAGGGATGTTGCGGGCGAAGCCGGCAATCTCTTCCTCGACACGCCGGCCGGCTGCTGCAGCGCGTGCGTCCCAGCGGGGCACGTAGGTGTCGCCCGGACACACGGCGTTGATGCGAATGCCCTCCGGCGCGTGATCCAGAGCCATCGCTTTGGTCATCAGGATCACTGCTCCCTTGGAGGCGCAGTAGGCCACCGCCTCTTCCCCGCCCACAATTCCCCAATCCGACGCGTTGTTGATGATCACACCGCCACCCTGCCGGCGCATGACCGGAATCGCCGCCCGGCTCATCAGGAAGACGCCTTTCGCGTTCGTGTCCATCACCTGGTCCCAGGTGGCTTCGTCGGTCTCTTCGGCGCGGCCGAAGAGGACCACGCCGGCGTTGTTGAAGAGGATGTCCAGCCGGCCAAAGCGTTCGACGGTCTCATCGACAGCCTGCCGGCAATCGCCGGCGCTGCGCACGTCGCACCGGACGAAGTGGGCGACGCCACCCGACGCTTTGATCTCGGCTACGGTTTGCCGGCCGGCTTCGGCGTTGCGAGCTGCGATGACGACCCGCGCCCCCTCGTGGGCGAAAAGCTGTGCCGTTGCCCGGCCAATGCCGGCGTTGCCACCGGTGACAAGGGCGGCTTTCTCCTTCAGTCTCCCCATTAGTCGAGATGGCCGTTACCGTCCCATTCCAGGTCGTCAAAGTCCTCGTCGAAGAAATCCTCGTCGTCAAGCTCGCCAAGCTGGGAGAATATCATCCACTCGTCCATTGCAGCTTCGGCAACTTCACGAATGTCCTTGTCTCGATCGAATTGCAGGTCGTCCAGCAGCTCGAAGGACATCTCGTGACCGATCTGGCCCAGAGACCAGATGGCGGCCATGCGAAGGTCCTTGTCCTCGGCGCTCTTGGCTATGCGCATGAGCTGGCGATTGGCACTCTCCAGGTGGCTCTCGCCAGCCGCCCGTACGGCCTCGTATTCGATGTCAGGTATCGGACTGTAAAGGGCTTCGAGAATGTGGTCTTCAAAGCGTACGTTGCCATTCCGCCCCATGGCGAAGATGGCGCTGATCTTCATCTTGTTATCGGGGTGGTGGTATGCTTTTTCGATGATGTTCAGGACCTCTGGTTCGTGAGTAAAGCTGATGGCCTCGATGGCACGGCGGCGCACGTCCAGGGGCCGGCTCTCGTCCTTGATGAGCGCCAGGAGATAGTCGCGGACGCGCTCAAAATCTGCCTGGGGAAGCTCGTCCTCGCGCAATACGTCATCGTAAGGTCCAATGTTGAAGTCATAGTCGGCCATCTCGCCCTCGTAGATGTAGCGTCCCAATCCAGATAGGGCTTTATGGCGGACCTCTTCGCTGGGGTCGTTTTCTGCCAGATCTATGAGGACGTCGATGTAGGCCGGCTCCGGGTAGTCCCAGAGGCACTGTACCGCTCTGGCTCGAACCTCGGGATCTTCGTCTTTCAGGTACTCCTCGATGTGCGGACTGTAATCGAAATAGAAGCGGTCTTCGCTGGTTTCAATGTGCTCCAGGTGGGCCAGCTTCTGGGCTTTCGTTTTGTCGGCGCTCATTGCTTATCTCCTCCGTTGGGTGACGTGTGTGGATGTGACTGTGGGTCTACACGCACAACACACCTGGCTGGCGATTTCACGTGGCCAGGGTTGGGTTCATTGTACCGTGTGTTGCGTGTCTTGTCAATACCTTTTGTGAAATTGAGCCTGTTTGGCCGGAACGGAGGAGGCCGGCGCAGAGTCTTTACTGATAGGCACGAGTTGCTTACGTTTGTTGCGTTTTCCACAGGGACGATGGGATGAAAAGATTGGTAGTGTTTGGTGCGGTGGTCCTTGTTCTCCTTTGGGCTGCAACCTCCGTTCATGCTGAGTCCCCGGCTTCCACCAGTAGGACTGCGCTGGACATTGTGCCATATCATTATGGCCGGGTTGTCTCCAAAGGGTTGGCGGTGTATGAAAATCCGGGAGATGCGGCCCCTGCTCGGTGGTATACAGCGGTCGGCACGTGGGTGAGTATCCGCGCTCAGCGGGTGGTGGATGGTCAGGTCTGGTATCTGGTGGATCGTGGCGGATGGGTGCCGGCCTCGGTGGTGGAGGTTGGGCAACTGTCGGAGTTCCACGGTGTGCGAGTTGTGCCCGGCATGCCCATGCCTTTCGGCTTCGTCGTGGCCGACCCGTTGAATGTCCGGGCAGAGCCAGGCGTTGCTGATGGCAATCCGCCCCTCGGCGAATTGCAGCGTTACGCCGTTGTGCCGATTCTGGATGCGAAGGACGCCGTCGATGGTGTCTGGTACAGGATTGGTCAGGGTCAGTGGGTATCGGCCCGGCACGTACGCCGTATAGCGCCCGTGGTCCGCCCCGAGGGGGTTGGGCCGGACGAGCGCTGGATTGAGGTGAATCTGCGAGAACAGACGCTGGCCGCGTATGAGGGCTCGCAGATGGTCTACGCCACGTTGATCTCATCCGGCTTGCCGCGCTGGCAGACGATTGTCGGCCTGTTCCGAATCTGGGTAAAGATCAAAGCTGGCAAGATGAGTGGTGGCAACCTAGAAAATGGCGATTACTACTATCTGGCCGATGTGCCGTGGACCATGTATTTTAAGGGCGGGTACGGGTTGCATACAGCCTACTGGCACGATGATTTTGGCCGGCCCAGGAGTCATGGTTGCGTAAACTTGAGCCCCCTGGATGCTTACTGGCTCTTCCAGTGGTCCGCACCGGACCTGGCGCCCGATCAACGGGCTCTGCGCTCGTCATCGGAGAGCCCGGGGACCTGGGTATTCGTTCACACCGGGACACAGCCGGAAGCCCTGAATGTGGATGGCACGCGTCACCAGTAGCCAGGGAACGTGAAATGTGGTGACTGCCGGACAGACCCTAAAGGTTTTCAAAACCTTTAGGGTCTGGGCTTGATGGAGGGGGTTGACGTGTGGTACAATGAACCTCGGTAGGCCCAGTTCTTGAGGAGTGAGGCACGCCTACGTGCCGAACGGAACCGTACCCGGGTGTGCTGATTCCTCAAACTCGAATCTACTGAATCTGCATAGTCGCGGTTGTAGGAACGCGACTTGAGCAAGGAGGGGCTCATCATGCGAAAGTTTCCAATTCTTCTACTCATTCCCCTTGGCTTGCTGATGGTCGGGTTGGCGCCATCTCCGCCGACAAGCCCGATGCCGGCCAAATCGGTCTACGCGACGCCGGTCTCTCCGACGCCAGTTACAGGGCCCGTGCCTGCCGACTTACCCGTACCTCAGCAGGCTGAAGCCGCAAAGTGGCACGGCCAATACTACAACAACCGTTTCCTTAGCGGCTCCCCGTCAGGTGAGAGGGACGACGGGTGCATCGACTTCAACTGGGGAACGACGTCTCCCTGGTCCGGTGTGGTCGGCGCTGACGATTTTTCCATCCGATGGACGAAGGATCAGCACTTTGAGCCCGGTCTGTACCGGTTTCATCTGTTGACCGATGACGGCGCTCGTTTCTGGATCGATCCCCAGGTGAACCATTATACGATCATCAATGCCTGGACGGATCAACCGCCAACCGAGTACACCTCTGAAATCCAGCTTCAGGGTGGGACGAATTCGCTAAAGTTGGAGTACTACGAGCACACAGCCGGCGCGCAGGTTAAGTTCTGGTGGGAGGTGCTGGGCGATTACCCCAACTGGAAGGCGGAGTACTTCAAGTATTTTGATCAGCCGCGCCTGTGCGATGGCCCGGTGCTGACCCGTAATGAGGACGCCGTCGATCACGACTGGGGGACGGAGTCCCCCTCATCGGTCTTGGGCACGGATTTCTGGGCGGCCCGCTGGACTGGCACGCCCAGGTTTGTCGGTGGGTTGACTCGCTTCTTCACCCGAAGCGACGATGGCGTTCGGCTATGGGTCGATGCGAATGATAACGGTAGCTTTGGAGATGCCGGTGAGTTGGTCATTGACAAATGGGTCGATCAGTCGGTGACTCTCTGGTCGGGTGACATCTACGTAAGCCCAGGGCCGCATCGTGTCAGGCTGGAGTACTACGAGCGGACTGGCGACGCCGTCGTGCAACTGTGGTGGCGGAACTGGTAGGTGGGGTTCAACGAAGTGGTAGGCTCTGTCGAATGGAGGCAATCATGACACGGACGTATATCGTTGCTGCATTACTTCTGCTGCTGGCGTTGGGCGTAGGGACGCCCGTGGCACGGATGTCGCCGGCTGCTCGCATGACGGGCTCGGATGTGATGTATCTGCCTCTGATACTGCACAATACGTTTGAACCTGTCGTCGCCTTTGCTACAAATCGGGATGGAAACTTTGAAGTTTATGTGGTGAATCCTCGTTCGAAGACGATGCGGAATGTCACTCGACACGAGGGAAAGGACATGGCCCCGGCCTTCGGTCCCCGGGGGCTTCTGGCGTGGGCGTCAATGCGCGACGGCAACTGGGAAATCTACACCGGCGATGTCTTTGGCCGCAACGTCCGCCGGCTCACTTTCGACTCGCACATCGACTATGGCCCCACCTGGTCCCCCGATGGCGAACGCATCGCTTTCAGCTCCGACCGATCCGGCAACATGGATATCTGGGCCACGAATGCCGATGGAACCGGCGGTCTGTTGCAACTGACCAATCTGCCTTCGCAGCAGCGCCAGCCGGCCTGGTCTCCAGACGGTAACAGCATCGCGTATGTCTCAGACGAGGATGGCAATGACAACATCTATGTCATGAATGCCGATGGTTCCGGTAAGAAACGCTTGCGGGACCTTGCGTCGTCGAATGAGCAATTTCCGGCCTGGTCCCCGGATGGTCAATGGATCATTTTCACCACCGACCTGGATGGGCCGTACCAGTTATATGCCATCAATGTGGCACAACTGACGTTACAGCCCCTCATGGCTGGCCCGGTCTTCGACGCTGAGGGGAGTTGGTCTGGGGATGGAAAGCGCGTGGTGTTCAGATCGACCCGTGACAACAACACGGATCTCTACATGATCAACTTTGATGGAACCGGTTTAGGTACCGGCCTGCGCCGGCTGACGACCCACGAGGCTGATGACGTCCAGCCGGCCTGGTCACGCTGAGGCGCGAAAAACGAGTTGAAGCATTGGAAGGTTATTCGTTGCAGACCGCAGGCCGATCTTCAACCTTCCAACCTTCAACCCGTAACCTGATCAGTCGCCGGCGGCGACCTGTCCCACAGATTCCGGCTCCACCCGGTCAACGGTGAGCGGTTCGGGGACGGTGTGCTGTTTGGTTGCCAGGGACTGTTGCAGAAGGGCGTCGATTCGGGCCAGTGATTCCTCGACAGCGACATCCTCAGCCAGGCTGAGCTCACTGGCCAGTTGTTGTCTGGCGCTTTCGAGCTGCCGGCTCTCTGTGGGTGAGAGCGGACTCTCTTCGTTTCGCCAATACAGGTCGCGAACGACCTCAGCGACGTCGAGGATGTCCCCGCTCTTCAGTTGATCGGTGAGGAGGGCCTGCCGTTTCTTAAAGTCGTTGATCAGGTCTCGCGCACTACTCCGCAGTGTGTTGTAGATTTGCTCGACCTGGGCCGGCCGAGCCACGGGCCGGAGCCCAATTTCCTCGGCTGTTCTGATCGGAATCATGAGTTTCATATCAGTAGCAGCCAACTGGATGATGTAGTAGTGGGTGAAATTATCAAGCAAAGCCTTCTCTTCGATTCCGGCTATGACTCCCGCGCCATGAGCTGGGTGGACGACCTTATCTCCCACCTCAAACATGCTTTGTCTCCTTTCTCGGATGCCCGTCATCAGTCATCCAGATAGGGGCCGCCATCTGACGGCAGACTACTGATAACCGATCACGGCATAGCTATGAGTCTTCAGAGAGCGGAATCACATGCACGGCCTGAGGGCCTTTGGGCGTATCTTCGACTTCGAACTCAACCCGCTGACCCTCAGCAAGGACCTTAAAACCTTCTCCCTCAATACCGGAATAGTGGACGAAGATGTCTTCGCCGTTTTCTTGCGTGATGAATCCGAATCCCTTGGACTGATTGAACCACTTTACCTGGCCGTAGTAGCGTTCGGTAAAGCTAATTCCACTCAGATCGGAAGGGGCGTCTTCAATCTGCGTTTCGCTTCTGCAAACAGGACAAAGTTCTGGTGGTTCTACCTCCGTGCCTCGTTCTGCCATGCGTCGCTGTTCATCAACCGTGAAGATGAACTTGGTGCCACATTGGGTGCATTCTAACATCTCATCCGCAAACCGCATAAGTGTTTGACCTTTCGTGGTTGTTCAGACGAACCGCAGTTCTAAACATGCTATATGGAAGTGGACAAGATAGGGACCCTATCTGAAGAGTGTTCGTGTTCACGAAGGCTCCGTGGCTTCCCACTCTACTCGACCGCCGGCACTGCCTCGGCTTCTTCCTTGGCTACATTGTCACCATTTACTCCGGCTTCCGGCGATGTAAGAGTTTCGGTTCCAGTGCCTGGTTCGGGGAGCGCCTCTATCGCGGCTTCCTGAACTTCTGCCGCCGCTTCGGCTGGTTTCATGTCCTCGACCTCTGTATCTTCTGGCTCCTGTAGCTTCTCTATCTCCCGTGCCACCTCTTCCGCAGCTTCTTCCGCCACCGCCTCGGTCAGCTCTGTGCCCTCAGTCTCTATCGCCTCTGGCTCCTCTGTCTTCGGTGGTGCCTCTTCCGCAGCTTCTTCTGCCACCGCCTCGGTCAGCTCTGTGCCCTCAGTCTCTATTGCCTCTGGCTCCTGTGGCTCCTCTGTCTTCGGGGGTACCTCTTCCGCAGCTTCTTCTGCCACCGCCATGGCTGGCTGAGGGCTCTCGGCCTCTATTTCCTCTGGTTCCTGTGGTGTCTCTTCCCTCGCTTCTTCCGCCACCGCCTGAGTCGGCTCAGGGCTCTCAGCCTCTATCGCCTCTGGCTCCTGTGGCTCCTCTGTCTCCTTGGCAACCTCTTCTTCAGCTTCGACCGGCATCCGCAGGTGCTCCGGCACCCGCCTCAGACTCAGCCCAACGCGCTTCCGCTGCGGGTCCACGCTCAGAATCTGGACGGTCAGCACCTGGCCTGGCCTGACGACTTCACTCGGGTGCTGGACATTGTGTTCTGCGAGTTCGGAGATATGGATCAGGCCCTCAATGCCCTCTTCGAGGCGAGCAAAAGCCCCAAACTTCGCCAGATTGGTCACCTCAACGTCGATGTATTGGCCGATGGCATAATGCTCTTCAATTGTTTCCCAGGGGTTCGGCTTGAGTTGCTTGATGCTGAGCCCGATGCGCTTGCGGTCGCGATCCAGGCTAATGATCTTGACTTCCACCTCGTCGCCGACTCGGAGTACGTCGCTGGGCTTTTTGCCACGATCCCAGGATAATTCAGATAGATGTATGAGGCCATCAGCACCACCCAGATCGACGAATGCACCGAAGTCTGCCAGACTGGTTACCGTGCCCTTACGCACGTCGCCTACTTCGAGATCGGCCAGCAATCGCTTCTTCTGCTCTGCACGCCACTCACGCCACGCGGCCCGCTCCGAAAGAATCAGCCGGCGTTGTCGTCGGTTCACTTCGATAATTTTCAACGGAAGCTCACGGCCGATCATCTGGCTGAGCCGCTCTTGGGATGTCCCAGGCTTGGTCCGGCCGTTCAAGTCCACGATGTGAGAACGTGGGATGAAGCCCTGAATGCCGCCGACTTGAACCAGGAGTCCGCCTTTGTTATAGCCAGTGACTTTCTTTTCCAGAATCTCGTTGGCTTTCATGAGCTTCTCAGCCTCGTCCCAATCTGCCATTTGTCGAGCCATGTTGATGGACACGATAACGTCGCCATCATGGCTCTCTGGCCGGAGTACGTA
Organism: uncultured Anaerolineales bacterium; assembly: GCA_964532665.1. GTDB lineage: Bacteria > Chloroflexota > Anaerolineae > Epilineales > JAANWY01 > CAZHMV01. Next base: position 8,417 of record CAZHMV010000011.1, on the reverse strand, counting down.
GACTGACACATGGTCACCGACTTCGAGTTCGGCCACGGCATCAGGTCCGAGTTTCTCCAGGTCCGTTGCCGGCACGATACCCTCCCGCTTCGCACCGATATCAACGATAATCTGATCGGCGTCTTTGCGCATGATGACGCCCTCGCGGATTTCGCCACGTTGAGGTCGTTGGTAGTCGTATTCGCCTTCCTCTAAGTATTCCCAGAGTAGCGATTCTTGCTGTTCTTCTTCAGTAAGTGTTGCGTCTTTGTCAGAATTCACTACTTCTCCTTTCTCTGACAGCGATAGTGATAGCAACGGAGATGAGCGCGTTCCGTCGCTATCACTATTGCTATCGCTTAGTCACCTGCGGCTATGGCATCGATGGCATCGGCCAGTTCGTCCTCGTCCTCGTCTTCATCGATGTACAGCTCGGAACCGAGGGCCTCGCTGGCCAGGTCGAAGCCCTTGTACAGGGCTTCGACCTGGCCCTGGGCTGCCGGCTTCACACCTGGTGGCAGGGCCTCTTCCACCATCAGGCCGCGGCGGTTGCGGAAGCCTGTGCCCGCTGGGATCAATTTGCCGATGATGACATTCTCCTTGAGTCCGTACAGTTCATCGACTTTGCCTTCGATAGCTGCCTCAGCCAGGACGTTGATTGTGTGCTGGAAGCTGGCCGCACTGAGGAAGCTCTCGGTCTTGAGGGCAGCCTTCGTGATGCCGAGCAGCACGGGTGACGCTGTAGCCGGGGTACCGCCTTCAGCCATGGCGCGCGCGTTGAGCTCCTCGAAGGATAGACGATCGACCAGGTCCCCTGGCAGCAGTTCCGTGTCGCCAGGGGTGCGGATACGCACTTTCGAGAGCATCTGGCGAATGATCATCTCAACGTGCTTGTCATTAATCGTCACGCCCTGGGACCGATATACCCTCTGGATCTCATCCAGCAGATATTCCTGGCACGCCGCCCGTCCTTGAATGGCCAGGATACGGTTCGGATTCTTTGACCCCTCTGTGAGCTGCTCGCCGGCCACGACCGTATCGCCGTCGCTGACGCGCAGCCGGCCGCTCACCGGAACAGGATACTCGACTTCCTGGCGCTCAGCGCGACGGACGATGATCTGACCGTCCTCGAGAATCACGCGCCCGCCGCGTTCAGAGACAACCTCGCCAAGAACTGCACCTTCCCGTTCGAGTCGCTGCAGGACAGCACCCGGTTCGACCTCCTGGCCGTCTTCGACCAGCAATTGATACCCACCACGCTTCAGGGCGTGCTTCTCATCTCGATACTGAACGTTTGACACACGGATGGAGAGCATCCCGTCGTCGTCGCGGATGATCGATACCGTGCCAGAGATGTCCGAGATAATGGCCTCTCCCTTCGGGGTCCGAGCCTCGAAAAGCTCCTGGACGCGTGGGAGACCGTGGGTGATGTCCTCCCCCTCGGCCACACCACCGGTGTGGAAGGTACGCAGCGTCAACTGAGTACCCGGCTCGCCGATGGATTGGGCAGCGATGATGCCAACGGCTTCGCCGATCTCGACCTGGCCACCTCGGCCCAGGTCGGCGCCATAGCACTTGGCGCATACGCCATGCCGCAACTGGCACGTAAGTGGTGATCGGACGTACACCTCTCTGATGCCGGCCTCAATGATCTCGTCGGCGACCTTGCGATCGATCAGATCACCGCTCTGGGCGATGATCTCGCCGGTCTCCGGATGTGCGATGGGCCCCTGGGCAACGCGGCCGAGGATGCGCTCGCGGAGGCTCTTCGCCGCATCGTGGCCGTCCGCGCGAGGTCGCATCCAGATTCCACCCTTGGTTTCGCAATCCACGGCGTTGATGATGGCGTCCTGGGCCACGTCCACCAGGCGCCGGGTGAGGTAGCCGGCATCGGCCGTGCGCAGCGCCGTGTCGGCCAGACCCTTGCGAGCGCCGTGGGTTGAGATGAAATACTCCAACGCCGTCAGGCCTTCGCGGAAGTTTGACGTGATTGGCAGGTCGATAATTCGCCCCGATGGGTCCGACATCAGGCCGCGCATGCCGGCCAACTGTCGGATGGGACCGAAGCCGCCCTTGGTAGCACCGGAAACGGCCATGGTCCGAACAGGGCTCTCCTCTGGGATGCTTGCGGCGACGGCGCGCGTGATCTCATCCGTTGCTCGGGTCCACTGTTCGACGGTGTTGACGTAGCGCTCCTCTTCAGTGATGAGACCACGACGGTACTGGCGTTCGATGGCGTTGACTGCCTTCTCGGCTTGCTCCAGAATGGTAGCCTTGGCCTCCGGGATGGCAATGTCCTCAATAGCGATGGTCACACCGGACCTGGTGGCATAGCGGAATCCAATCGCCTTGATCCGGTCTACCAGGTCGGCCGTTGCCTCGAGCCCGAGTTGATTATATGCCTCAGACACAAGGTCCTTTAGTTGGCCCTTGGCCAGCGGAACACCAGGGTCCCAGAATTGCAGTTCCTCTGGCAGAATCTGGTTGAACAACGCACGGCCAACCGTTGTTTCGATTTCACGTTGCCGTGCCCGGCCGTCGGCGTACCGCTTGCCGGCGATGGTGTAGTGTGTTTTGGCGTGCAGTTTGATGCGGGCATGCAGGTCTACGTGACCCAGGGTGTGGGCCAACTCGATCTCATCGAGGCTACCGAACACCTTGCCTTCGCCCTTAGCGCCTTCTCGTTCCGATGTCAGGTAGAAGCAGCCCAGAACCATGTCCTTGTTGGGATCGACAATGGGCTCGCCACTGGCCGGCTTTAGCAAGTTCTTGCTGGACAACATCAGCCGGCGGGCTTCTTCCTTGGCTGCCTTGGAAAGCGGGATGTGTATGGCCATCATGTCGCCGTCAAAGTCGGCATTGAACGCCGAGCAGACCAGCGGGTGGATCTGAATGGCTTTGCCCTCTACCAGAATAGGCTCGAAGGCCTGAATGCCCAGCCGGTGCAGCGTCGGTGCACGGTTGAGTAGGACCGGGTAGTCCTCAATGATCTCTCCCAGGACTTCCCACACCACAGGGTCCATCCGCTCGATCAATCGCTTGGCGCCTTTCACGTTGTGTGCGTGTTCGTACTCCACCAACTTACGCATCACGAAGGGCCTGAATAGCTCCAGCGCCATGGTCTTGGGCAGGCCACATTGGTGCAGCTTCAGGTGCGGTCCCACCACGATGACCGAACGGCCTGAATAGTCTACACGCTTCCCCAGCAAGTTTCGGCGGAAACGTCCCTGCTTGCCTTTGAGCATCTCGCTCAGGCTCTTCAGCTTCCGGCGGCCACGAGACGAGACGGCTTTGCCGCGTCGGCTGTTATCGATGAGGGAATCCACAGCTTCCTGGAGCATCCGCTTCTCGTTCCGGATGATCACGTCGGGTGCGCCCAGTTCCAGCAACCGCTTCAGTCGGTTGTTGCGGTTGATAACCCGGCGGTATAGATCGTTCAGGTCGCTGGTGGCAAACCGGCCGCCGTCGAGCTGGACCATGGGGCGCAGGTCGGGCGGGATCACCGGGAGCACGGTGAGGATCATCCACTCCGGTCGGTTGCTGGATCGGCGGAGCGCCTCGACAACCTGCAGGCGTTTGCGGGCCTTTTTCCGGCGCTGCTTGCTGGTATCGTGCTTGAGTTGGTGGCGTAGCTCTTTGGCCAGCTTGTCCAGGTCCAGGTCCTTGACGATCTCGTACAGGGCCTCGGCACCCATGCCGGCGTCAAACATGCTACCCCATTTCTCTTTCAGTTCCCAGTACTCAGCTTCGTTCAGGAGCTGCAGAGGGCTGAGTGACTTGACGGCCTCTTTGCGATCGCCGTACTCACGGCGCAGGTCGTCGATCTGTCGGTCGATTTTTCGCCGCAGTTTCTCGATGCGCTCATTCGCCTCTTCCTGGAGACGCTCTCGCTCTTGCTCGAATAGGGCGAGTTCTCGGGCTTGCTGCACCTCGAATTCGGCCTGAACTTCACTGAGTCGCTCCGAGACGACTTCGCTCAGCCGCTGGAAGTGCTGGTTCTCAATTTTCTCGCCTTTGTCAACAATCAGGGTCCCTGTCGGCTCGAACACGATCGGCTTCCGGAGAGTGCCGTTACGCCGCTTCTCCATGTCCTTTTGGATCTGGGCCGCAACTCCCATCACTTCGTCCGTTTGTGTCTCGAGATCCTTCTGAAGTTCCCCGGTTCGCGTGTCAACTTCTGCTTTTCGACCGGCCAGGGACTCCTCCAGATCGCCGGTGATGTCACTGGTTTGCTCCTCCAGCTTGGCCATCAGCTCAATGACCTTCTCTTCGAGTTCGTCATCAATGCGTTTGAGCGTTCGCTGGCGGGCTTCCTCGTCAACCCGGGTGATGATGTACTGGGCAAAGTAGAGTACTCGATCCAGGTTACGACGGGAAATGTTGAGCAGCAATCCCATGTAGCTTGGGACGCGACGGGTGTACCAAATGTGCGCCACTGGCGAGGCAAGTTCAATATGCCCCATTCGCTCGCGGCGTACGCGGGAGCGCGTCACCTCTACGCCACACTTGTCACAGACAATTCCTCGGTAACGGATCTTCTTGTATTTTCCGCAATAGCACTGCCAATCCCTGGTCGGCCCGAAAATGGCTTCGCAGAAGAGGCCGTCTTTCTCGGGTCGTAGCCGGCGATAGTTGATTGTCTCCGGCTTTGTTACCTCACCGTGAGACCAGGAACGGATTTCTTCGGGTGAGGCAAGGCTGATTCGGATGGCACTGAAGTCCTTGATCTCCAAGGCACAGCCTCCTATTTCAAATCCTCGCACTGAGCTTGTCGAGGTGATGACGATAGACTACAATACATCCTGGTTGTTTGGGATGGAGAACGCGGATGGGGAATCAACAAGAGTTGCTCCGTATCGGTGAACGAATGATCAATCAGTTCCCAACATTTGTGGCCGAAATAGCATAACTTGCGGAGAGACCACACACTACAACTGTCCGCTGTCTGCAAATCCAAGGCGACAGCCAGTGGAATGGATTGACTACGTACGATAGAATCTGGGTCGAATCCGCGTTATGATGACAACTGCAATGGGCCGTCTTTGTCGATGCACCTAGACACGAAAGCTCTCGCGATGCCTATGTTGCTACACATAGTTCTTGACGAGAGGCTCCGGTGTGGTGTATGCGTATAGTCTGGAAATGCGGGTAGCCAGTCCCCGATGGCCGTCTGCCCCGTGCGCGCCATCCCTATTTTCACAACAGGTAATTATACTGTGATATGAAGAAGTTGTCAAATTGACGCGGCTTTTTCGCGGCTTTTGCGCCTGGGGGTTGTCTTCAGAACAAGTTCCCGCAGACTGTAGAGGTCTTGAAACCTTGGTGAGCGCGAATAAGCGTTGGGGTAAGTCACTCGGCAATACCCCACATACGGGTAGAAGCCCAACCGGGTTGGGCGGATCTGGCCGGCGACGGCCAATGCGATTGGCCTGCTACTCCGTCAACCCAAGAGTTGTTCGCGCCAACAACCCCTGTAGGGTCCAAGCTCGTGACTCAGGGGCGCCGAATGAAACCGAGCCGGACTCGTGAGAGGCGGGGTTGGTATATTGCAGTGACGTCAATATGGATTGGGTCTTCGTGACGGGTCAATGTACTGCTGGCCTGGAGTGTTGCCTCAAATGTGCCGGGCCCGGCAAACTGTCCTGCGTCCACGCACACCTGGATGTCCGATGGGACCGGCGCCGAGGATAGGTCACCGGGGCTTTGGACCGTCAGCCAGTTGCTGTTGGAGTCCAGGGTCCAGGTTTGGGGGCTTGTTCCCCGGTTCCAGACTGTCTGACATGCACGGTTGATCCGGTTGTCCAGCAAGAACACAAGCGAAAGTCGGTCCAGGTCCGCCGTACGCAGCGAGAGGTGATGCGGTGTGAGCTCGACGGCCGCAGCGGCATCTAGCTTGCCATAGCCGTATTCCTCATCGTACCCCCGTGGGCCGAGATCGTCGGCAGAGTCTCGCAAGATCGCTCGAACCTCGGCCGGCGACAGGTCTGGATTGACTGACCAGATCAGCGAGGCGACCCCTTCGACGTGGGCGGCTGCCAGGTTCGTCCCCCCACGCCTGATGTACTGGAACTGGTCCGAGAAGTAGGTGCTCAGGACAAGTTCACCTGGTGCAACCAGGTCGATCCCCGGCCCGTAGTTGGAGAACCAACAACGTTCGTTGCGAAGATCACTGCATCCGACAGCGACAACGTTGTCGAAACGGGCCGGATAGAGCAGGTGATCCTCGTGTACATCGCCGATGCCGGCGACTACCAGGACCCCCTGGCTCACCGCGTCGTCTATCACACTACGTAAGAGTTCCAACTGCTCTCGGGAGACATTGTTCTCTTCAACTCTGGGACCCAGGTGAATGATTCGAGCTCCGTTGGCGACCGCGTATTCGATGCCAGTGATCATGTCGGCCAGGTAGCCACCGAGACTGCCGTCGGGGCGCAGGCGCAGCACCTTGATGGGCATGATGCGTGCTCCCCAGGAGACGCCGGCCATCCCGGTCCTGTTATTCGTTTCTGCGGCTGCGATGCCGCTGGTGAAGGTGCCCCATCCCCCGGGCACGTCGGTGGGGTTCGGATTCACCTCGCCGTTGTAGAACTCACAGCCATGGATGTCGTCCACACAGCCGTTTTCATCGTCGTCGATGCCGTTTCCCGGGGTTTCGCCTCGGTTCGTCCAGATCTTGTTCTTCAGATCGGGGTGATCAATCCAGACGCCGGTACTCACGATGGCGATGGTGACGTCCGGGCTGCCTGTCGTGATGTCCCAGGCCTGAGGCATGTTGATGTCAGCTTCTGGCACGGCCAGGTTGCCGGTGCTGTGGAGCGGCCACTGAAAGTTGCTTCTCCCCTGGAACCACTCATCGTTAGGAAACGTGCTGACACGCCAGAAAACGTTCTTGACCTCGTCCCATCCGCCTTCGGGAGACAGAGAGATACTCGTCAAGTACTTGCCGACCGGGAAGGTCCCCTTTTCGAAGTGTGGCCAGGCCTGCACCTTGATCCCCTGGATGCCTGAACCACTGATGATAGTTCCTGTTTCATCAAAAACTGGCTCGGGTTTTGTACCTCGGCCCAGATAGAACACCTGAACCCGGATGGCTTCAAGTTCACAGGCTGTATACTCGAAGAAAACGTATACTTGAGCCGTGCCTGAGGGCACCATGTTCTCCAGCAACCGCTCGCCCTGCTGCGTGGTGCTCATCCACAAGTCTGTGATGCAGCTCTCCGGCTCCTGGGCGGGGGTTGTGAGGACCTCGGAAGCTGCTGTATCTGCTACCGGCTCCAACGGGTCAATGGGGGGCTCAGTGATCCGGTAGTTGAGCGAGGTATACTGGACCGCTGGATTGGACGCGATGGTCCTCACCATTTCCTCTTCCTGCCCGACCGGGACAGCGAGCGTGAAGGTGTGGTCAGCAATGCGCTGTAGCAGTCTCGCGTCATGCCGGGCCACGAGGGAAGCCGCTGTCCGGCGTGAGATGCCGGCCTTGAAGCGAACCAACACCTGTCCCGGCGCATACGCCTGGTCCGGGTCTGGTAGAGGTAGCGTCCCTCTGGCAGGCATGGCCGGCCCGGAACCGGCTGCACTGACACCCGTATCAGGCAGGATCAGGAGTACAAGGGTAAGCATGATTAGCAAAGCTGTACGAAGCATAGGTCTCCTCTTTTGGTGGTTGTGAATGAAGTGAGTCCACCTGTTTTGACGTACGGCCTGCGCTGGCGCTACTGTGAGAACGCAGCATTCCCTGGTTGGGTAAGCCTCTGCCCTCCCTTGGGCGAAGGTCGCAGAGGAGAGGAGCCGGCGTGCGAGGGCCGAAGAGCCCGGCTGCGAGAGAGAAGTGCAACTTTTCGCCTGACCAGGTGGTAAACCATGTAGTGGCAGGTCTCATACCTGCTGCCGAATGGATGGATATGATGGATGGACATGATCGAAACTTATAACCTGACCAAAATCTACGGCAACAGGTACATCGCTTTGAACGGCGTGAACCTGAAGGTTCCACCCGGGGCTGTCTTTGGGCTGGTCGGCCCCAACGGTGCGGGGAAAACGACGACCATCAGGTTGCTGCTGGGGTTGCATAGTCCAACGGCCGGCATTGTCAGAGTCTTCGGGGAGCGGATGACAACCAATGCGGCCCATCTTCGGCGTCGCATGGGCTTTCTGCCGACCAATCCCCAGTTCCCCAGGGACATGACTCCCATCACCTATCTGGACTTTGTCGGCAAGCTCTCAGCGCATTCTGGCCGGCTTTGGGCTCCCTTCGTTGGCATTTGCCCTGGTGGCCGCCGTGTATTTCGCCAGAAAGGACCTGTGACCGAATCCACAACCCTGGCGTATCTTCTGTGAGAATACGCCTCGTCCCTAACCCGCTCGTTGAATTCCCTCGTTCGTTGTCCAGGGGCAGCCGGCCATCTGATAGACTTCTGTTTCGCCTTATGTTACAATAC
>CAZHMV010000010.1:63637-73305 GCA_964532665.1 uncultured Anaerolineales bacterium | reverse complement strand
CTTTCAAACCTGTTCATGCTACCATAAGAGGGTACAGGGGATAGGTCCCGGACCGCAGATTCAAGTTTGCTCGTGGAACCGAAGCTGACCTGCTTCAGTTGAGCTGCGCTTCAACAGCGAGAGTAAGCATTCAAAAGAGGAGTCTGGCCTGTTCCGCCTACCCCCGGAACGATTGCCAATGAGAAACTGGGAGGAGTTCATGCGAGCTGTTGTACAGCGAGTGAGGGAAGGCTCAGTGACGGTCGGCGACAGGATGGTCGGCCAGATTGGACGGGGGCTGGTGATTCTTCTCGGTGTCGGAGAAGGTGACACGGAAGCAGAAGCGCGATGGTTGGCCGAGAAGATCGCCAACCTGCGCATCTTTGAGGACGCCGCCGGCAAGTTCAACCTGTCGGCGCTGGACGTGGGGGCCGAGGCGCTGGTGATTTCTCAGTTCACACTGTACGGCGACGCGCGCAAGGGCCGCCGGCCCAGCTTCACCCGGGCTGCCCGCCCCGAAGTCGCCGAACCGCTGTGTGACCGTTTCGCGGCGTTGCTGGAGGAGGCCGGCCTGCGGGTCGCAACCGGCGAATTTGGGGCCAAAATGCTGGTGAAAATCCTCAACGATGGCCCGGTAACGATCATCCTTGAGCGGGAGCCCGATTAGGATGACTCGGTATCCCCGGCACTGGCGAGGTCAAAGGTGAGGAAAGACATCGCTGTATGAGATCATGTGCGAATTATCCGAGGCGAGGGGAGCCGACGTACAGGGAGCGGGGCACCGACCTTACGCACATACATGGGGCCGTAGCCGAACTTCTCGTAGACCCGCATTACTAGTGTCATCTCGTCAGAGTCACTATCTATCACTTGACCGTCACGAATAGCAACGTAGAGGCCCTCGTATTCTGGGATCAACTTGGGCTCAAGTTGATCATACGCTTTCCGCTCTCGCTCGAAAGCTTCCAGATCCGCCTTGTGACGGCGCTCCCTGTCCTGCTGCAGAACATGCAGCTCTTCGTACTCGCCGATGGGCACAACCACGGCCACCGGCTCGCCATCGCGTTCCAGGACAATCTTCTCATGAGTCAGGGTCTCATCATCGATGGCTATCTCATAGACACCCTGAGCTTCGCGCAGTGCCATCTTTTTCATCAGTATGTCACCTCGCGAGTGATTGGACCATCTGAGAGGACGACAGTCAAGATATTGACGACTGCGCGAGCTCGATCACCCAGTCAATTCCCTGCTGGATGTACTCCCGGCTGGCCGGATACTGGGGTGTATGCTCAAAAACAATGCGCACATCGCCGGCCACCTCCAGCACCCGGCGCAGAATCGCTGGCACGTCGGCCCAGCCATCCGCCGGGTCCTGGGAGGGGTGGACAGGCACATGGTGGTACTCCCGATACGACGACGACGTGGCGTTGTATACGTGCACCACCGTGGTGTGTGGAGCAACCGCCCGCAGAAACTCCTCGGAGTCGAAATGGCCACCCTCGGCCAACAGGTGAAAATGGCCGATGTCGAGGCCGAACTCCAGGTCGGGGAACGCCCGGAACACTTCGGCGAAGGCCGGCACGTCGAAGTACGGGTGCGGCCCCACGTGCTCCAGGATGATGCGCCGGCCTTGCTCCGCACTCCATCGGTTCAGGACAGCGCAGCTCTCCAGGGCCGCATCGACGGACTCGGCCAATGTCCATTCGGGAACAGGTTTGAAGTGGACGGATGGGAAGTGACACAGCACGTAGGCCGCATCGTGCTTCTCTGCAAGCTCCAGCGTCTGACGAATGCTGCGCAGGGTGCGGGCTCGCTCTTCGGGCCTGGCGTCATTCAGGGAAGGCCAGCGCCACGTTCCGTGGCCCGGCAGCGGGTCGTGGAAGCCGGCTGTCTCAAAGTGGTCCTTCGCGAATGCCAGCACTTCCGCAAGCTGGCTCGGTCGCCAGAAACCTAACTCGACGTGCGGCAGGCCGTAACCGGCCATCTCGGGCAGCCGGCCCAGATCGCCGTAGGTCATGCTGGTTGAGATCGCGTATTCGATCATGGTGGTGCGATTGTGCCTGGAGGTCTACACAGCTTCATCCTTGGATAAAGACCGCGCGCAGTTGGCCGGCCACCAGGAACGGGTCCGTACCGACTACGGACGCAGCATAAAGCTCCATGGCCCCAATGTCGGTGGTCAAACTTATGGGATCACCGCGACTCACAATGCGAAAGATGGTCGGGAAGTGGCTCCAATCCTCATCCACCCCGGCGATGGGGGGCACGTAGAGAGCGACGTTGAAGCCCTGGAACCGCCGGCCATCCTGCCGCGCCTGCAACACCCGATACAGCGCCTGCTCCAGGTCTTTGCTCATGGTATCCGCCACAAGCAGCGTTTCACCGTCCTTGATCGGCGTGAGATAGCTCATGACGCTGATGTCGCGCCAGCGAAAACCCAGCCCCAGCGACCGGTGGACGTCGAACAGATCGTCGAAGTAGCTCCGCCCATACTGCCGCGCGTACGCCAGCGAATCGCGCCGCAGCTTCTCCACTTTGGCGTAGTGCATCCCCTGCGTAAGGGTTGCCTGCGCGTGACCGTGCAGGATGGATGCGCCGGCCTTCCACGAGCAATTCCAGATGAAAAAGAAGTACTTCGCTGCCGGCTCCTGGGCGTGGGCCTGCTGGGCCCATCGGAGCGCGGTGTCAATGTAATCGATCACCTCCTCCTCGGTAAACACGAAGGGATTGTGGCGGTCAAAGATGACGACAGCATGACAGGCGTCGGCTTTGGCCACGTTGCTGGCTGTGATGGCGTGCCGGCCTCGCACGCGCCCGAACACATCCGCCGGCGTGTTGTCCAGAGGTTTGCAAAAGGGGTCGTCGCTCCTTTCCAGGGCCTGTTCGACGAACTCCTGGCCGGTCTGGAGGGGCATGGGCCGGCGGGCTCGCAGATCATTGAAGAGGGACCCCTCCCACGTCACCAGGTTGGTCACCTTCACGACCTGCTGCGTGCGCACGGCGTCAACGGAGCCGAAGTGATTCTCGATCCAGTCATGCATCGACGCGGGTAGATTCAGATACCCCACAGACGTGCGCACGTCGAATATTCGGCGGAACGTCTCACGTGTATCGTCAGGCAGGCGATCAACGATCGCTTCAAGGTCCGCGATGCGCGCCGTAGTCTCCATCACTCTCCAGGCCAGTAAACAGTGAACAGTGATCAGTGATCAGTAAACACAGTGATCAGTATTCTGCTCGGCCTGGATTGTCAAATCCAGGCTAACGGTGACGAATCAACTCGAATTCAGCCAGCTCAGCCGCCGGATCGCCAGATCCGGCGGGAGCGGCTGCGTAGCTGCGACTGTTCACTGATCACTGTCCTGCGCGCCGGTACAGGTCCACGTACTGGCGGGCCGAGGACTGCCACGAGAAGTCAGCCTGCATGCCTCGGGTTTGCAGCCGACGCCAGGTGTTGGCATCCTGGTAGGTTTCGATGGCTCGCCGGACAGCGTTGTGGAGCGCCCCAGCGTCGTACTCCCTGAAGACGAAGCCATTCCCCTCACCGGACTGAGGATCGAAGTCGTGGACGGTATCGGCCAGCCCGCCGACCGCCCGTACGATCGGGACGCTGCCATAGCGCATGGCGATCATCTGGCCCAGGCCACAGGGTTCAAATCGCGAGGGCATGAGGAACATGTCGCTGCCGGCATAGATCTTCCGTGCCAGCGGCGCGTTGAACGTCAGAGAGACGGCCACTTTGTGGGGGTATCGGTCCGCAACGCGGCGGAACAGATCGTGGTAGTGTTGCTCCCCCCTGCCGAGCAGAACGAACTGCATGTCCAGGCTCAGCACCTGATCGATGGCAGCTTCGAGAATGTCAAGACCCTTTTGATCGGCCAGGCGCGTGATCATCCCGATCAGCGGCACGTCCCGACTCTGGGGCAGATCACATTCAGCCTGCAGGGCCAGCTTGTTCTCAGCCCGCCGTTCCAGCGAGTCAACATCGTACGCCACGGCGATCTGCCGGCCCGTGGCAGGATTCCACGCATCCGTGTCAATGCCATTCAGGATGCCAAACAGGCTATCACGCCGGTCACGCAGCAGGGGGTCGAGCCCCTCGCCGAACTCAGGCGTGAGAATCTCCCGGGCATACGTGGGGCTGACGGTATTGATCACGTCGGCGAAGAGAATGCCGCGAGCGATGAGGTCAACCGCCTCATTCAGGTGCGGCGGCACCTCGGGATGTGTGACGAGACCATGTTCGGCTATGCCGGCCACCTCCAGTACGCGCTGGCCAAAGATGCCCTGGTATTGCAGATTGTGGATGGTCAGAACCGTCGCGGTATTCTTAAAGAAGCGGTCTTCGCCGTAGATCGTGTGCATCCAATTCGGGATGATGGCCGTGTGCCAGTCATTGCAGTGAAGAATGTCCGGGCACCAGTCTATATGCCGGCACATTTCCAGGGCTGCGCGGCAGAAGAAAATGAAGCGATCTGCATCATCCTCATACCCGTAGATGTTCTCCCGGTCGAAGTAGTGGGCGTTTTCCACAAAGTAGATGGGAACTGTACCGTCCATTGCCGACCCATAGATCGTGGCCGGCTGCGTCTCCCGGTCCATCGGGATCGGTAACGGCTCAAGGGCCGGCTCCAACCGATAACGTTGTTTGTCCACCTGGCGATGGGCCGGCATGACCACCCGGATGTCATGGTCCAGCCGGCGGATGGCCTTGGGCAGTGAGCCGGCCACGTCGGCCAGCCCTCCAGTCTTGGCGTAGGGGACAACCTCGGCCGAGAGGAACAGGATTCTTAACCTTGCGTTCTTCTCCATGGTCTGCGGCGTCCTTTGCGAGCGAGATCAGATGGCAGATAGAATCGCCGCCAGTGTAGCATAAACGGGCGACGCATGCAAGCAGACGGGACTCACCCTCCCGCAGGTTCAGGGATCCCCTGACCGAGCATCGTTGCTCTCAGTTCCAGTTTGAGGGGCGAGACTGCTGCTCGTTGCAACCTGCGGGAGGGTGGCAGCACGCAACTTGCAAATTCCCCAAAACCCGCTACAATTGATGGCCGGCCTATAACACTTAACCATAATTCGCAATGGTCCCCAGGAGGTTGTCACATTGGACTTCTTTAGCCCTGCTGAGCTTCCTAAGCTGCCACCGAGACTCAGTCGGCTTGACAGACTGGCCTACAATCTGTGGTGGAGTTGGAATCCTGAAGCACGCCAGCTCTACAGTGCCATCGATCCTGAGCTGTGGGAGTACGTATACCACAACCCGGTGAGGTTTTTGCGCCAGGTCGATCCCGTCACGCTGGAGCGCGCAGCCAGCGATGAAACGTTCCTGTCCCGTTACAGGACGGTAATGGCCGCCTTTGCCGCCTACATGAAGCCCGATCAGACCTGGTTCGACCGCACTTATCCCGACCTGGATGATCACACCATCGCCTACTTCTCGGCGGAATTCGGCCTTCACGAGTCACTTCCAATCTATTCCGGGGGGCTTGGCATCCTCTCCGGCGACCACTGCAAAGCGGCCAGCGATCTGGGGCTTCCGTTTGTCGGGGTCGGCTTCCTGTATCCGCAGGGGTACTTCCGCCAGCAGCTCGATCCCTGGGGCGAGCAGAAAGCGATCTACGAGAAGCTAACCTTCTTCGACGTGCCGGCGGTGCCGGCGACGGACAGTTCGGGAGAACAGATCGTCGTCACCGTCGATCTCCCGGGGCGCCAGGTGTACGCGACAGTCTGGCAGATTCAGGTGGGGCGCGTGCCGTTATACCTCCTTGACACGAACGTACACCCGAATGCGCCCGAAGATCGGACATTGGCAGCCCGGTTATATGGCGGCGATCAGGAGATGCGCATCTCGCAGGAGATTGTGCTCGGAATCGGTGGCGTGCGGGCACTTCGCGCCCTGGGGATCAAGCCGACTGTGTGGCACATGAACGAAGGACATTCAGCTTTCATGGTCTTGGAGCAAGTCAGGCAACTGGTACAGGATGAAGGGCTGACCTTCGACGCGGCTCGACAAGTCGTCACAGCGCGCAACGTGTTCACGACCCATACGCCGGTGCCGGCCGGCCACGACGCGTTCCCTTTCGATGTTGTCGAGAAGTACTTCGGCAGCTACTGGCCCCAGATGGGGCTGGACCGCGACGGCTTTATGGGCCTGGGCTACCACGAACAGCCGTGGGGGGAAGCACGCTTCAGCATGACCGTGCTGGCACTCAAGCTGTCCGGCCGCTACAACGGCGTCAGCGAGCTCCACGGCCGCGTCTCGCGCAAGATGTGGCACGTGCTCTGGCCTGATCGTTCTGTGGATGATGTGCCGATTGGCCATATCACCAACGGCGTACACACGAAGACCTGGCTGGCGCCCGAAATGGCGAGTTTATTCGATGTACACCTCGGCGAGGACTGGGAAGAACGTTTGGATGAGCCGGCCACCTGGGACGCGGTCGCAGAGATACCAGATGCTGAGCTGTGGCGAATCCATTGCCAGCGGAAGCAGATGATGATCAACTACCTGCGACAACGGATCCGCTGGCAGCGTGAGCGCCACCTGGCGTCGCTGGACGAGATTGCGGCGGCTGAGTGCATCCTGGACCCCGAGGCGCTGACCATCGGCTTTGCCAGGCGGTTCGCCACCTACAAGCGAGCTACGTTGATCTTCTGGGACCTGGAGCGCATCCAGCGAATCTTGAATCAGCCGGGCCGGCCAGTGCAGATCATCTTTGCCGGCAAGGCCCACCCGGCCGATGAGCCTGGCAAGGCGCTCATCAAGCATATCGTGGAGCTGTCCAGGCATCCCGGATTCCGGGGCCGGATCGTCTTCATCGAGAACTACGACATCAACATTGCACGCTACCTGGTCCGGGGTGTGGACCTGTGGCTCAACAACCCGCGCCGGCCACTGGAGGCCAGCGGCACCAGCGGCCAGAAAGCAGCGCTGAACGGCGCGCCGAATTTCAGTGTCCTGGACGGTTGGTGGCCCGAGGCCTTCGACGGCACGAATGGTTGGGCCATCGGCGAGGGGCACGAAGACGCCAGCCCGGATGCACAGGATGCCGCCGATGCCGCGTCTCTCTACCACATCCTGGAACACGAGATCGTTCCCCTCTTCTACGATCGCGATGCGGATGGGGTTCCACGCGGCTGGCTACGTGTTGTCAAGGCGTCGATTCGGACCTGCGCACCCCGCTTCAGCATGCGGCGGATGGTGAAGCAGTATGTCGAGGAGATGTACGTGCCGGCGATGGGCCGGCGGGGTGCAGGTTTACAGGTTGAAAGTTGAAGGTTAGAGGGTATCTGAAAAATTGGAAAGACCCTAAGGGTTTCCGCCCACACCCTTGTACACCATCACTCCTGGCAATCTGGAGGGCCTTTCT
The DNA here is from genome assembly GCA_964532665.1 of uncultured Anaerolineales bacterium. Lineage (GTDB taxonomy): Bacteria > Chloroflexota > Anaerolineae > Epilineales > JAANWY01 > CAZHMV01. Next base: position 65,956 of record CAZHMV010000010.1, on the reverse strand, counting down.
TGCGCAGATTGCTCTCGGAAACCCTTAGGGTCTTCGCCGCTCCAGGAATATTCAGACATGCTCTTAGAGACCTGGCTTCTCCAGGGTCTGCCAACCTTCAACCTGTAAACCTGCGCCCGTCAGACCGGCGGCCAGGGGATGTGCCGGCGGCCCGGATCGGGCGCGGGGAATACACGGCTGCGGAGCAAGTCGCTCACGCGGCGTCGCAGGGCTGTAAGCTCATCGTCGTTGAGAAGAAGCGCCAGCGTGCTCTGAACGGGGGCCCCCTGGGCAAGCTGCCGGCGCAAGGCTTCCAGGTCGTCGAGGATGGGGCTGGGGATGGGCTGGCCGGCAAAGTCCCAGATCACCGTGCGCAGCTTGGGCAACGCGTGAAATGTTACCCCGTGATCGACCGCCCAGATTCGCCCATCGGTCCCCAGCAGGCAGTGACCACTCTTACGGTCGGCGTTGTTGATGACATAGTCGAACGCGGCCAGATGTTGGAAGTCATCGACGAACCGATCTTGCAGGGTGAAGTAGTGCTCCTCCGGGTCGGCGTCGATGTAGAGCTGCACCGATCCCACGCCGTGTGGACCATCCCGTAGAACGGTCGGCGGCACGTAGGACCACCCGAGCGCCTGGCTCACAACGAACGTGGCAACCTCCCGCAAGTAGAGTGTACCCTCTGGAAAATCCCACAGGGGCCGTTCACCGCTGCGAGGCTTGTAGACGGCCAGGCTGCGAGCGCCATTGTGGGAGACGGTCGCCAGGAAGGTGTAGTTGGAACTCCAGGGCAGCAGGCCGTCGGTTTCAAGCTTCCCATGCCCCAGCAGATCCAGCACCTGGTCCATCGTCATTTGCCGGCCGGCGCCGCGCGTTCCCATTTTTCTCTCCGTCTACGTCCCCAAATACTCAGAAAAACTACAATTGCACTGGCTTCCGGTGACCGTTGCTGGGCGGGCAGAAGTGCCCGTCCGGGTCCATGGGATTGCCGCACAGCGGGCACAACGGCCGGCCCTGCTCCACAATCGAGGCCGCGTGCTGGCTCAAGGCCCGCATCTGCTGGCGTGTCCCGGTGAGGCGTACTGCCTCCGGCTCTTGCAGTTCATCCTCCTCTTCAAAGATCAACTCCTGGGCAACCAGGATAATCAGGTCCGCCTTTTCGTCATAACCCAGCCCCATCTGGCCGACACGCCACAGTGGATTCACCGGCTGTAGTAGTGCCATGTCGTAGCTGACATCCTGCGCCGTTCCGGCCGGCTGCGGATACCGTTTGTCCAGGGCTTCCAGGAGCTGGTCGAGGCTCTCGGACAGCGCGCGCGCCTGTTCTTTCTCGATGATCAGGGACACGACCGCGCTCCCCTGGCTCGCTTGCAAGTAGAAAGTGCGCCGGCCCGGTGGCCCGATCGTACCAATTGTGACAAAACTGGCGGGGTCAAGATCATAAACGAACTGTGGCATTTTTCACTTCACCTCACCCCGGCGGGTTCGTGCTCCGACGGGCCTCTCTCGCTTCCCAGTATTCAGTGATCAGTATTCAGTTTTCCCTGTCACTGACCACTGATTACTGGTCACTGATAACGGGTCAAAGATAATCCTCAGGCGCCAATTCTCGTACCACTTGCTTGCGCCCTTTCCCGTCTACTTCTCCAATGTGGCTCGTATCATTCAGCCGGACCAGTCGCGGACCCATCTTGCTGAAAACCAGGATGTTCAGTGAGGCCGGACTGACGGCGAGACGCTGAAACAGGTCCAGGTGCATGCCGGCGTAATGGGCAATGATGGCTTTGATGACGTCGGAATGAGATACGGCGGCAATCGTACCCTCCGGATGTTCAGCCCGAATGGCGTCGATCTCGGCGACGGCTCGCGCTTGCATCTCGCGCATGGCCTCACCGCCCGGGAAACGCGCGCCGCTGGGGTGGAATTGCACCACTCTCCACAGCTCAGTCTTGGCCAGGTCCTCCAGCTTCTGGCCGGTCCATTCGCCATAATGCGCCTCACCGATGCCCTCGCGGATGCGAACCGGCAGGCCGTGTGGTCGTGCGATGATCTCGGCCGTCTCCATGGTACGCTCGAGCGGGCTGGCATAGATAGCCGTCAACTCGATGCCGGCCAGTCGTCGGGCCAGCGCTTCTGCCTGCCGCCGGCCTTCCTCATTCAGGTGCACGCCCGGCGTCCAGCCGGCCAGCCGGTTCGTCCCCACCCAGTCGTTCACTGCGTGCCGAATCAACAAGAGTTGCGTCATGTGTGTCCTTTCGTGTCTGTCGATAGAGTTTACTAGAAAGTTCCGGTGTTGGCAAACGCAACGTCCCCACGTCGGGGCAAGGGTAGGGGCGA
>CAZHMV010000010.1:0-63537 GCA_964532665.1 uncultured Anaerolineales bacterium | reverse complement strand
AAGTTCCGGTGTTGGCAAACGCAACGTCCCCACGTCGGGGCAAGGGTAGGGGCGAGGCAGGTCGGAGAGAGGTTGCGCTCGCAATTGAGCGTTCTCTCCGACCTGCCTCGCCCCTACCCTTGCGTTAGCAGCAACGTCGGAGTATAATGCAAGAAGTGCAGGGGCGAAGGGGAACGGATGGACCTTGTCACCTGATCTCCCCTGAGTTCCCCTGAGTTCCACCGAGTTCCTCGTCCATTCATCACAACGGAGAACATCATGCAACCCTACACGACAAACAAAATTGCTACTGAAGATTTCGCGCGCTACGTCTCACCCGGCAGGGTCGAAGTGTATCGGTCGCTGGGCTTTGACCTGGTGCCGGGCCGGCGTGAAGGCGTGCGGATGTGGGACCTGGAGGGACGACGCTCATGGATTAACTGCCGATCCAGTGGCGGCGTCTTCAACCTGGGCCATCGTCCCAAGCGGATCATCGACGCCCTGCGCCAGGCTCTCAAAGAGCTGGATATCGGGGACCATATCCTGATGAGTGGTCAGCGGGCGGCGCTGGCGCGCCGGCTGGCTCAGTTGATGCCCGGCGACATCAATTACACCGTCTTCGGTGTGTCCGGTGGCGAGGCCATCGACGTGGCTCTGAAGCTGGCGCGAGGGTACACCGGCCGGCCCGGCATCATCTCCGCCATCGATGGCTACCACGGGCATACGGGCTTCGCCCTGGCTGCCGGCGCCGATCAGTTCAAGAGCAAGTTCGGCCCCATGCCGCCTGGCTTCCGACAGGTGCCCTTCGGCGACATCGAGGCGTTGGAAGAAGCCGTCGATGAGACCACTGCCGCCGTCATCTTCGAGACGATTCCGGCCACCGCCGGCATCATCATCCCGCCTGACGACTTCTTCCCCGCCGTGCGCGATATCTGCGACCGGCACGGGGCGCTGCTCATTCTGGACGAGGTCCAGGCCGGCCTGGGGCGCACGGGCCGGCTGTGGGCCTTCGAGGAGTGGGACATCGTGCCCGACATCGTGGTGCTGGGCAAGGGCATGAGCGCCGGCATCTACCCGATCACCGCCGCCTGTTACCGCGAGCCGCTGGACGCCTTCTTCCGTGAGAACCCGTTTATCCACCTGTCGTCCTTCGGCGGCGCCGATCTGGGGTGTGTCACGGCAATAGAAATGCTCACCATCGTCAGCAAGTACGGCTTTCTGGCGCATGTGCGCGAGATGGGCCGGCACTTCGACGCCGGCTTCGAGCGACTCAAGGCCAAGTACCCCGACCTGGTGGCCGGCTGGCGTCGGCGGGGGCTGATGATGGGCCTTGAGCTGACCGACAACGCGCTGGGGCCGATGATGACCTACGCGCTGGGCCACAACGGCGTCCTGGCCGTCTTCGCCGACTTCCGGCCTTCCACATTGCAGGTAATGCCACCGCTGGTCATCCAGCCGGATGAGGTGCAGGAGGTGTTGGCTGGCTTTGACCGCGCGCTGGGAATGGTGCAGGAGATGGTTGCCAGCGGTACGCCGGCGCCGGCGATTCCGTAGCTTCAAGAACCGGTTGGTCTGTACCGTCATTTGGCAGGCAAGTGTATAAGGTTTATAATTCTTACAAACCTTTTAATCCTCCGGGGAGGCACTTGCGATGGAACGAAGTATTGGTGCGACGGATCTGCGACAACGTCTGACCGACGTGTTACAGGCGGTACGAGAGCAGCGTGAAACCTACATCGTCGAGACCTTCGGCCGATCCCAGGCGGCGATCATCAACCTGGACGAATATCGTGAATTTCAGCGTTTTCGGCGTGGGCGGGAAGCGTTCTTCGAGTGGCTGGATGCCACGGCGGCCCGCAACGCCGAGCACAACGTGGGCCTGAGCGATGAAGAGGTGCTGGCGATCATCGAGCAGGCTCGCGAAGAAGTCACCTCGAGTGCAGGCTGAGCCGTGCTTCGTGTCGTCATTGACACCAGTTCGCTGGTCAGTAAGTGGTTAGCCAGCCACTTGACAACGAAGAGCTCATTACAGTAGAGTATTTGTGGTGAATTGTCCTGTCTGGAAGGAAGAGATAACGAATGGCAACAGTTCAAGTCACATCTGAGATCAATATTGAACTCGACAAGGTGCTGGACGGCGTCGCTAAGCTCGATACACCGGAGTTAGAGCATTTTCTGTCTCAGGTGAGTATCCTCCTTGCCCGACGGAAGGCCCCCAGTCTTCCAGAGCGGGAAGCAGAGTTGCTTCAAAAGATCAATCAGGGTCTGCCAAGTGCGCTTCAGCAACGCTATGATGAGCTAACCGGGAAGCTTGAGGCCGACACTCTCACACCTGCGGAACATCAAGAACTGCTGCGGTTGGTTGATCAGATCGAACTTGCTGATGCCGAGCGGTTGCAGCACTTGATAGAACTGGCTCAGTTGCGCAATATATCGCTCGATGAGTTGATGGACCGCCTAGGTATCCACCCCCCGCCGGTTCATGTCTAGACGTTACATCACACCTCAAGAGCAAAGCGCGATCATCGATCGCGCTCAAGGTCGCTGTGAGTATTGCCAGAGCTGGATGAGCTATGCCACACAGTCATTCGTGTTTGAGCATATCATTCCGGTCAGCCGTGGCGGCGAGACGACACCCGAGAATCTAGCCCTGGCCTGTGGCGGTTGCAACGGACACAAGTACAACAAGGTGGAAGCGCCCGACCCCGTCGATGGCAAGCTGGTTCCGTTGTACAATCCGAGACGGCAAAGATGGCAGGACCACTTTGGATGGGACGAGGATTACACACACGTTGTCGGTTTGACACCGACGGGTCGAGCTACGGTTGAAGCCCTCAAGCTCAATCGGCCTGGTGTCGTGAACATGCGTAAGTTGCTTCGCGCTGTAGGCAAGCATCCGCATGAGGGGGCGGCCGGTATACTTAAGAGACGAGCTCCAGATGATAGTTGATCAAGAGTGAGGCTTGTCTCAACACTGGACTCATTGATCTCACAGTAGCCGCCTAAACACCCAACTAAGCGGACGTGGGGGAGGCGGTGGGAATTGGGACACCTGAGAGTAGCGCAGTCTCAGGTCAGACAAAGTCCGCAGACCAAAGCCCCCCTTGCAGCTTGTACCGGTAGCCCCCGCATCGCATCCGAGAGGTATAGATTCGAGGCGATTTCAGCATGACCGCATACATTCTCACCCTCGACGAAATCGAACCGCACGACCCGACATTGGCCGGCGGCAAAGCGGCCAACGTGGCGGAACTGCGACGTGCCGGCCTGCGCGTGCCGGCCGGCTTCGTCGTGACCACGGCCGCTTATCGGGCGTTCGTCGAAGCTGACAATCTACAAGCACGCATCCTCGCGCTGGCTCGCGAGGCCAGGGCCGACGACCCGGCATCCGTCCACAACGCCTCCCAGGCCATCCGCCGGCTCTTTGACCAGGCACTTCCCCCTCAGTCTGTGATCGATGCCATCAGCGAGGCCTATCGCGACCTGTCTCAGAATCAAACCTCCGCATCTGATTCCCTGCCGCCCGAATCCGCTAATCCGTTTCGCCGAAGGCAATCCGCTGATAGCCTATCCGCTTATCCGCTTGCATCCGTTGCCGTTCGCTCCTCCGCCACGGCCGAGGACCTGGCCGGCGCCTCCTTTGCCGGCCAGTACGACACCTACCTGAACGTTCGCGGCGCGGAGGCCGTCATCGAGAAAGTGCGGACGTGCTGGGCCTCGCTGTGGAGCGAGCGGGCCATCGCCTATCGCCAGAACAACGGGCTGGATCACGAAGCGGTGAGCATGGCCGTGCTGGTTCAGCAGCAACTGCCGGCCGAGGTTGCCGGCGTGCTGTTCACCCTGAACCCGATGACGGGCCGCGAGGAAGAGATGACGGTCGAGGCCTCCTGGGGGCTGGGCGAGGGCATTGTCAGCGGGCGGGTCACGCCGGACAACTTCGTGATCGACGCGGAGCAGGGGCAGGTGATCAGCCGGCGCATCAACGACAAGCGCGTCATGGTGGCCCTGGCGGCCGATGGCACGCGCGAAGCGGACGTGCCCGACGAGCAGCGGCGCGCGCCGGCCCTGACCGACGAGCAACTGCTGGCACTGACCGAACTGGGCTACCGCGTCATGGCCCACTACGGCCATCCCCAGGACATCGAGTGGGCGCTGGTGGCCGGCCAGTTCCACATCCTCCAGGCGCGCCCGCTGACCTCCTTCGGCTTTGCGCCTGACATCGGGCAGTGGACCTCGGCCAACTTCCGCGAGGTGATGACCGGCGTCGTGAATCCGCTGTCGTACTCGATCTGTTTCGGTTACGAGTTCGACCGCACCCTGGAAGCCTTCTTCCGTCGCATGAACCTGAAGCGGGATGACCGGCCGGTCCGCTGGTCGCGACTGTTCTTCAGCCGGCCCTACATGAATGTGGCCGAAGTCAAGCGCTATGCAGCGATCATTCCAGGCTTCAAGGAGCGCTCTTTCGATCGCACGGTCGGCGTCACCCCCACCTACGAAGGTGACGGTCGGGTGACGCCCTGGAATCCGCGCACGATTTTGCGGGCGGTTCCGGTGCTGCTGAGCTTGCGATGGCTTTACGCCACAGCCTGGCGCCGGGCGCGCGACTACTGCCACGATTTCCTGAACCGTGAAGCGACGCTGCTGGTCCAGATCGATCCGGCCACGCTCTCCGATGACGAGCTGGTCGAGTGGGTCAAGACGATCATCAACGTCCATCATCAGACCAACACGGTCGCACTGACCATCAGCTTCCTCTGCACCCAGGCCCAGGACGAGTTCGATCCGCAGGTGGAGCAACTGAACGAGGCGCTGGAAGCTGGCGGTCGGCCCGAGAGAATCAACGCCGGCAACCTGCTGACCGGCCTGCGGGAGATGCGCACGGCGCGCCCTCTGGTTGAGCTGTGGCACCTGGCAGACCAGGCGCTACGCGAGCCAGAGGTGGCGGCCGCTATCTGCGTGGCTTCGCCGGAAGAGATGGGAGATCAGCTTCGGCGGTTCGAGGCCGGCCAGGTCTTCTGGGGCCTGGTTCAGGCCTACCTCCGCCGCTTCCAGTACATGTCGGACAACGACGAAAACCTGGCCACACCACGCTGGGGTGAGGACCCGACGTTCGTGCTGACGACCCTCAAGGGCTTCGTGGAGGGCGGCGTCGAGAAGAACCCGGAAGCACGTCTGGCGGAGCAGCGGGAGGTTCGGCGGCAAGAAGAGGCGAAAGCCCGTCGGCTGCTGTCCGAGGGCACGCTGGACAGGGTGCTGCCCCTTCGGCGCTGGCTGTTCCAGGATGCACTGCGCCAGGTGCAGCGCTACAGTTGGTGGCGCGAGGAGACCCGCGACATTCTGGCCCGCGCTCACTACCATGCCCATCGCTTCCTGACGGAGCAGGGCCGGCGCTGGGCAGGGCACGGCATCTTCACCCAGGCCGACGACATCTTCTGGCTGGAGCGCGAGCACGTGCTGAACCTGCTGGATGGCCGGCTGGCCCCCGAGACGGCGCGCGACATCGTGGCCCGCAATCGCCGCAAAGCCCAGTGCCACCGCAACTTCGAGCCGCCGGAGGCGATCTACGCCGGCGTCCCGGTGCATGCCGAGTCCGGTGGCAGGCAGGCCGATACACGATTCGAGGGTGTGGCCTGTAGTTCTGGCGTGGTGACAGGCCGTGCCCGCGTGATCCGCGATCTGCGCCAGGCGGATCGATTCCAGCAGGGCGAAATCCTGGTAGCGCCTTACACGAATCCAGGCTGGACGCCGCTCTTCAGCATGGCTGCCGGCATCGTCATGGAAGAGGGCGGCCTGATGTCCCACGGCGCAGTGGTCGCCCGCGAGTGCGGCATCCCGGCCGTGCTGCAAATCGACGACGCAACGAAACTCTTTCGGGATGGGGACTTGTTGCGGGTCGATGGGACAGTGGGGGTGGTGGAAGTGGTTGAAAGAAAGGGGGCAGCCGGAACTGGGGGGAACTCAGAGGAACTGGGGGGAACTCAGGGGAACTCGGAGGAACTCTGAGGAACGCCGGAAAACTGAGGTGAATGCCAGGTGAATGACTTAGTTCCCCCGAATTCCCCCCAGTTCCTCAGAGTTCCTCGGAGTTTCTGCTCGCAGTGAGATGATTCAGATCACCAACACCCTGTCGATTCCCCTGTCGGAGCTCTCCTTTCGCTTTTCCCGCAGCAGCGGGCCGGGCGGGCAGCACGTGAACAAGTCCGAAACGCGGGTTGAGTTGCTGTTTGACGTGGCGAATTCGCCCAGCCTGACGGACGCGCAGCGTGAGCGGGTGATGCGCCGGCTGTCCAACCGAATCGACGGCGCCGGCGTGCTGCACGTGACCTCGCAGGCAACGCGCAGCCAGAAGCAGAATCGCGATCTGGTGATTCTGCGTTTCACACGTTTGATGCAGAAGGCACTGCGACCCCGAAAGAAGCGCCGGCCAACCAGGCCCAGCCGGGCGGCGAAAGAGCGCCGGCTGCGAGAGAAGAAGCGTCGCAGTGAGATCAAGAAGTATCGGCGCACACCACGGTCGGAGGAATGACTACGGCCGTAGAAGACCGCATCGGGCTTTCGGCGACTTTTCAGGTGGGATCCGTCCTGTTTTGGGTCATCAGTGCGGCTAGCAACTTAGGGCAGGCGATGGCCGGCTCCCATCCATGGCCGTGATCCTCAAAGCTCCACCAGGCCGACAGCACAGCCTGAGCCAGCCCCCAGCCGAGGATTCGTTCCCGGTCGAACCCCAGCTCCTCAGCCAGTTGGTCCGCGCGGCGTGCCAGGACGCGGGCCGGCTGCGGCTCGGCCAGTAGTTGGGGCATCGGGTTGCGCAGCAGGGCACCGACCTCGTAGGCCGGCTCCCCCACCACGCCCTTTGGGTCGAGGGCCAGCCAGGGTTGGCGCTCGGCGGCCAGGATGTTGTCGTGGTGCAGGTCGCCGTGCAAGAGCACCGGCCCATCCATCGACGCGATGAGCTCGGCGAACAGCGATTCTGCTGCCTCAACCAGGTAAGTGGGGAAGGGGCCGGTACCACCACCAAAGCGATCTCGCAATCTCTGGAGGCCGGCGGCCCACTTCGCCACTGTGGGGAAGGGATGGTCCGCCGGCACGGGCCGCCACAACTGGCGCATCACGCCGGCGGCTATTGAGGTGGCCGCCTCGTCATCCGCCAGGCTCGACAGCGGCGTTCCTGGCTGAAGTCGCTCCAGCAATAAGATGCCCTCTTCGGGGTCTGCGTCCAGCAACCGGACGCTGCCGCGGCCATTGTAGTGTCGGAGGGCCTCGATCTCAGTCGTGAGTTCGGGGTTGGGAACGCCCACCTTCAGGACGACTTCGGCGCCGTCTGCGCGGATGGCCGGCGCGACGTAGTTGTAGGAGAGGTCCGCGAACGGCGGCATGACCGTCAGCGACCAGCGCTGCTCGCAGGCCGCGAGGGTGGCCGGCAGCCGGCGCAGCCAGTCGAGGCCCTGCGTGCCGTAGAGTTCGACGATCGTGCGAGCGAAGTCGTCTCGTGGCACCTGCGGTGTCCCTGTTGTCCAATCCGGCAGCATGAAGGAATCGCCAGCTCACGCGCTTGCCCATGCTGTACACCAGCAAAGAATTCGCCCAGATCGAAAGGTGAGAACAGGGGATCTGTTGGCTCTAGTGAAATAGAAGAAGATCGGGGATCTCGGCAGCTCCCTCGCTTTTTAAGACGATCATCCTTTCCAGCCATCTAAGGTGCCTACTCGATGGCCGGCTGTCATCCCGAGGTCAACGCTTTAGCCGAGAGACAACCTGGTTCAGCCCGTGACACCAGTCGTTGGTCACCAGGTCACCCGATCATCTACGAATAATCATACCACACATCCCATAGTTGTCAAGTCCACTGCCTGGACCCGCTATGGATCGCCGCCCGACATCTCACGACACAACAGGAAGTTGACAGCCTTCACCGACATTACCACCTCACGGTCCTGGTTGATCACTTCCACAAAGGACCGGACGATCCCTCGATCCGGCTTTGAGCTTGAGCGTCGGGTTTCCACAACGGTCACGCGAACCGAGAGCTCATCGCCGGGGCGCACGGGCCTGAGCCAGCGCAGCTCATCGATGCCGGGTGAACCCAGGCTGGCCACGTGTGACAGGTAGTGATCGACCAGGAGGCGCATCATCAGGCCGGCGGTGTGCCAGCCGCTGGCGATCAGCCCGCCGTACATGGTATTCTTTGCGGCTTCCGGGTCGGTGTGGAACACCTGCGGGTCGTAACGCCGGGCGAACGCGATGATCTCCGCCGCATCGACCGAAATCGGGCCGAACTCGTGGACCGAGCCGGCAACGTAGTCTTCGAAGTAGCGCTTCTCGACTGGGACTGTGAACGTTGATGTGCTCATGACACTCCTTTGGGAGGGATGTGATCGCGTCTACGATGGCCAATTCCAGAACCAATAGGCAAGGCCCTTCCACTCACCCCACCGCTCGAAGGCGGCCTCAACCTCCTTCGATCCCACTGGTTCGCCCTTGATCGCCGAAGCCGCCTGACCGGGGAGAAGTGGGGTAGCGGCTCACCCTAATGCCTCTCTCACCTCATCCCACTTCAGCCAGCCGGCTCGCTCTCGGTCACCGTCGAAGGCCGCCAGTTCCTCATAGGCTTGCCTGGCCAGTTGGACATCTTCCAGTGTCTCCAGCCACTCAATCACGGCCTCCCACTCGTCCATGCCGATAACTACCCACCGCTTTCCTTCTGCCGTTACATATTGGACAGATTCTAGTGCTTCTAGTGCAGTCATCGAACTCCCTCCGCAGCTATATCAAGTTACAACTTCAAGTATACCCACAAAATGCCATGCTGCAAGCAGACCAACTCAGCGAGAACCACATCTCGTTTCCTACGCATCACCCGTGTACGACCAATCCCAGAACCAGTAGGCCAGGCCCTTCCATTCGCCCCACCCCTCAAAGGCGGCCTGGGCCTCAGCCGGCCCCACGGGATCGCCGCCGTACCACTCGTGAGAGACCAGCTTGAGTGCCCAGGAGTCGACGGGCAGAAAGTCGTAGTGGCCGAGGATCATGAGCAGGTTCGCCGCCGCGTACGCGCCCACGCCCTTGATGGCCAGCAGGGTTTTTCGGACGTCGGCCGTCGGGATGTCATCCGCCTTCAGGGATTCCAGATCGAGATCGCCCCAGGCCACAGCCTGCGCCAGCTCCACCACGTATGGAGCGCGGTAGCCCAGCCCCGCCTCGGAGCGCAGCGTCTCGGCATCCGTGGCCGCCAATTGGTCGGGGGTGGGGAAAGCATGGCGGGTGGGGTCAGCCGGCAGCGGATTGCCGAACGCGGCGACGAGTCTGGCGACCATGCGGATCGTGCCGGCCCAGGTGGTGTTGGTGGTGAGGATCGTCTTGACGGTGTCCTCGAACAGCGTAGGCGAGCGGAGGAGACGCCCCCGCGCTTGCTCCTCGACGTGGGCCAGCTTCGGCTCGTCTCGGGCCAGGCCGTAGAAGGCGGAGAAGTCCTGATCCAGGCCCAGCATCCACGTCACCTTGCTAGCGATCTCGTCCTGTTCGGCCTGGCTCGATGGGCCGTCTGCCTCGACGCTGACGCCGCCGGCTGCCTCCTGGACGCGCACCTCCACCACGCGCCCCGAGGTCAGGCGGTCGATGTACGTGAGGCCGGCGGTGCTCTCATCCTCGCTGAAGGGGGCCAGCCTCACCCAGCCGTGCGACCGGACGACGGTGGTCAGGGAGAAGGGCGGACGTGCAGACAGGGTGAGTTTCATGGAACATCTCCTGTGGTACGATGAGGGAACCTGAAGCTCGGCAAAGTCCGTGGAAGCGCGAACCCCATCGGGCAAGGTTACTAGACCGTGTCCGACAGGCTGAGCTGTACTTTCACCACGTGCTCGATCTTGCGCATGTCGGCGTCTGTCAATCTGCCGGCGCGGTTGATGAGTCTCTGCTTGCTGACGGTGGTGATCTGGTCTGCCATGGCCTTGTTCTGCCTGTTGTTGAGCGTGACCACGGCCTCGCTTGGATAAACGCGCCCAATATTCGTCGTCATGGGCGCCACCTGCACGCGGTTCAGGTGCTTATTTGAGGCATCGTTGCTGATGATGACCGCCTGCCGCTTTTTTCTTATCTCGCCTCCCACCGACGGATCGAAGTTCACCCACCATACCTCACCGCGTTTCATCGGCCACGTCTCCCACAGTGGCTTCTGCCCACTCAAGCGCTTCCGATTCACGCTCTTCATCCTGCGCCATCTGCTGATAAGCGGCTTCCAAATCTTCGAAAAGCACGTAGGGACGCACCAGATCCTCAACAAAACGGCTGATCCGGCCGCGGCCTATGACCTTGTGTAATCCTTCGTAGACTTGCTCGTCGATCGTGATGGTGAGTTTCTTCTGCATCTCGATACCTCCCTGCTGCCCGATACGTATACTACACGTATAATAGTATCTGTCGGAGGAGAAGTCAAATGCGGAGGGTCTACACTGCCTGTCGATCAACGACGCATCACCAGGGGAAGGTAGATCTTCGCCTGGAGAAGTCCCTGAATCCAGTTGACGATCAACCGCGTGGGGGTCTCATCGACATCGCCGATGGCCTCCATCTCGGTGACGTGGGAATAGCCGGCCAGGTAGCTGGCACTCACATCGAAGCCCAACGTCTCCAGTTGGTTCTTGAACATCACGTTCTGGTCAGTGAGGTTGAGCAGCTCGTCTTCGGCGTAGAGGATGTAGAACGGCGGCAGCCGCGTGCCGGACACGACGTAGCCGGCCGGCGAGGCCTGCTCCAGCAAGTCGGTGTTGCCAAAACCGCCCTGGAACGTCTGAGTCACCGCGTCGTGCCAGAAGACTTTGTTGAGGCTGTTCAGTTCGTAGGCACCGCTCATGGTGACGACGCCCCTGATGGCCGGCCTCAGACTCGTCCCGTAGTCGGGATGCGTGGCCAGCAACGACGCCAGATGGCCGCCTGCCGAGTGACCGAAAACCACGATCTTGCGGGCGTCCCCGCCGTTTTCCTCAATGTGCTCAACCACCCACCGGAATGCAGCCGCCACATCCTCGACGTTGTCGGGGTACCAGGCGGATTTGGTTCGATAAGGCTCATTTTCCGGCCGGCCACAGGTGTCTCTGTCGGGGCAGTACTGGTCGGCGATGAACACCTCGTCGGAAGTCAGGCGGTAGTCGATCACCACCGTGACCCAACCCATTTCCCCCGTGAAGGAGTGGGCGACAAACTCGTACCAGTCGCGATAGCCGTCGATCCAGGCCCCGCCGTGTACGAAAAAGACCACGGGCCGGCGCTCCAGCAGTGCCTGACCGTCATGCGCCCGATAGACGGTGAGCGCACGGATTTCGTAGCTCTCCTTGTCCAGGTATTTGTCCTCGGATCGCATGTCGGTGATCAGAAATGGGGAATCGCCATAAACGAAGTCTTGCTTGTAGATGGCATAGGTGGTCGTTATCCCCGCGACCGGCTGGCCCCAATCTTGTGGCGATGACGGTGTGTGGTACGAGGAATCTCGTAACTCGGGGACAGAAGCCGACACAGACGGCCCCGCCCACGAGAACACCAGCAAAACCCCGGCGATGAGGGTCGGGATACTGACCAGGACAATCTTCAGTGCCTTGATTACGTCACGCCTACGCATTTTTGGCCTCCCGTAATGGCTTCGACAATGTTGAGTTGTAACGACTCACCTACCCGGTCGGTTTGAGGTTCTCTGAGTTCCCCTGAGTTCCCCTGAGTTCCCCTGATCCCCTTGCGGTAACTCAGAGGAACTCAGGGGAACTCAGAGGAACTCAGAGGAATTCAGAGGAAACCACGAGTGCCCTCGTCATTCACCGCTTCACCAACGGCACATACACGCGGCGGATCGGAACCCGCTGGGCCAGGACGGCGCCGGCCATTTCGTCGGCCCACGCCCGCCGATCTTCGGGGTGCTCGAAGTCCCACTCGTGCACGAAGGTGTATAGCGCCTCCCGCAACGTTGGCGTGCCGGTCAGGGCCGGCAGCGGCGTGTCCATGTCCAGTGGAAAATACCGCCCTTCGTGCTGCAAACTGCGGTTCACCAGCTTGCTGTAAATGGCCTGGATGGCCTCGTCGGTGCGCGCGGCATCGGGGTAAGTGCCGAACTCACGGCCGTGAGCGTCGTCCGGCTGGGGGTCGAGGGGGTTGTAGTTGCACGCCGGATAGCCGGTCAGCGTGTGGGTGGCCCAGGGCATCCCCAGGCTATCCATGAGATCGATGCACTCGCGATGCGAATAGGCATCTCCGAGAGTGTGCAGGTAGGTGGCGAAGGCCTCCAGCGAGCCGGCCTGAATGCCCGTAGTGATGACCGCCGTGCGCGTGACGAGACAGGAGGCTTGCATCACGGTGAACTCCGCCGGCCCACCCCAGGCGTAGGCCTCGTAGCCCACCAGCGTGTCGGTGACGCCCCACGCCCAATCGTGGAGCGCGCCCAGGTCGCGGTCGTTGTTGTGTGGAAAGTGGAAGAACGGCGAATACGGCCCAAACCGCGAAGTGACACAGCGGTTCTGATCCTGCATACTGCTCCACATAGGCCAGATCGTGTGTGAGTGGGGTTTCCGGCGACAGACGTCGTCCGGGTCCGGCGGCGGGTAGAAGGCGCCGCCGGCGCAGTTGGTGTAGGAGATGGCGTCGCCCGGCCCGATCTGCTCCGAGTCCACCAGTTGGTCCCAGATTTGTAGGGTGATGCTATCGGTGATGGAGAAGCCGGCGGCCAGGGCCAGGGCGTAGGTCAGGTCATCGTGGATGGAGCTGACCTCCTCCCAATCTTCGCCCGTCTGGCCCGTGTACGGATCTCGGAAGTGCAAGGGCTCCTCGGCGAAGGCGCGGACCAGGCCGGCGCAGACCAGCAGCGGCAGCGCGATGGCGACGACGAGCCGGCCGAGGCGCAGGACCTTGCTGGTTGGTGGCCGGCGTGTGGGCAAGACAGCAAGTGGGTTGCGTTTCATTGTCACACCTCACTCTCGGGCTACCAGCAACTACGAAGCTACAATGTCATCCAGAGAGGGTCTCAGGATGGCACCAACATACCTGATGGGGAAGCCGAATCTCGTGAGGGACACGTCCTTCCTCAGTCTGAAGCCGTGTCGGGACAGAGCCGGCCTGATCTCCACGGGACGACACCCCTGGCTGATGGATGGGAACCTGCGGCACAGAGTCACCCACGTCCGGCCGATAGAATCGGTGGGGACGTCCAAGTACACTGCAAACAGCGCGCCGTCCTTCTTCAACGCCCTCCGCGTCTCACGGATGATCTCATCGAACGCATCGTCCGGGCAGAAGTCGAAGAAGCAGTTGGCAAAGACGGCATCAAAATAGTCCCCCTCAAATGGTATACCAAAGAAGCCGGCACGACAAGTTTTCAGGCCGGCTATGTGGTGCTGAGTCGCGTACTCCCTGGCGATCTTCTCCAACGTCTCGGAAAAACACAAGAGGTGCGTTTCCCCGCCGGCATTCGCCTGGGCCAGCACGCCGATGCCTGCATCTGTCGGCGGGGAGATGATCAGCGTTCTCAGGTTGCCAAGTCCTGCATCCCCGACCTCCATGCGACGGGTTCGCATTTCCATGATCCTGACCCACGTGTCGAAGAATCGGGAGAGTGCCAGATAGGATCTCTCAATTCCGGCTGTTTCCATGTCACGCCTTTGGCTCTGGACTGCTGTTTACTCTTGTGTCAAATCATACACCGCCCACCCCAGCGCGGTCGCTGTTTCCTTGCTGGGTGTGAACATTGAGCCCAACGTGCCGACGATGTCCATCTTGGGCATCTCCATGGCCGGCGCGAGGTTACCGGAACAGTATACATGCACTTCTCAAGTTCGTCCAGGTTGCCCTCTTGTCAGCATAACTGTAGAAAGTGTCTATTTCGGATTGAGACACTCTAGAACTTTGAAACCGATGTTGTCCGTCGATGTCGTGTTGAAAAGCAGGTCTGATCTGCCTGGCCCACGGTTGGCAAGGACGACAACCCCGGTATCGGTAGCCTTTACGAATCCCGCAAAAGACCGGTATCCACCAGTCGCCCCATGATGCCAATACACACGTTTTCCTCCAGGAGAGAGCCGGCCAACAAACCATCCTAATGCAATACTTTGACGGTAGTGACTGGTGTCTTGCCCCTTCCGAAGCGACGCTGAAACCATCCTTTGCAGCCGGCCCTGTGGCGAGAATGCCCCAGTTCGTATCTCGTGACAGAGCGGCATCACGTCAGCCAACGCCGATTGCGGCCTTCCCAGGTTCGCTGCGAGGAACTTCAGCATGTCGTTCGCCGTCGAGCGCAAGGCGCCCGCGCCTGCAAATGCTGGCAGATCCCAGTTTTGGCCTGGTTTGCCAGTGGCTGAGTGAGGTGTCGAGAGTCGCTGCTTCTGTCCGGGGGACAACGTGATGCGCGTATCAGGCAGGTCAAGTTTGTCGCAGATTCTGCTGACAACTGCTTGTTCGTATGATACGCCGAGTTCTTGCGCCAGGATATGTCCCAGCAAACCAACGCCGAGGTTAGAGTAGCTTATCATTTCAGTCGGTATCGGCCGCTGCTTTGGTCTATAACTTGAGAGATAGGCAAGAAGGTCAGCCGTCGTGTATGCTGCATACGGATTGTGCCGATTTCGAAGCATTGACCAGATGACATTCAATGGCATTTTCGGCAATCCAGATGTATGGGTGGCAAGCCGGGCCAGGGTTATCTCTGGCGGCAGATTGGACAACGCAGGCACAAGATCGCGAACCGGATCATCCAGATTGAGAAGTCCATCTGCCACGGTGATCACCAGCAAAGTGGCGGTAAACACTTTAGTTATCGAGCCAATCTCGAATATGGTATCACCGCATGGCGGCTCCGGACCTGCATCGCTCACGTTGCCATAGCCAAAGATTGAACAGTGGTCACGCTGAATCACGCCTACAACCAGACCAGTATTCTTTCGATGAGAATGCAGCGAACGTACAATCCTATCGATCCGTTGTTTCATGGCGTTCATGTCCACAAGCTGTATGTACGGATACTTCTGGCGCACTCCGTTCACCACCGCCGTGCTTCAAAACAAGTACGGGATGAATCTCCTGGTAGTTTCCATGTACGCGGCGTACGCTTCCCCAAACTTCCGCAGGTTCTCCGCCTCTTCAGCCCTGGCGGTTGCGACCAGCGAGGCGGTGACGATGCCGGCCAGGAGGAGGCCGGCCAGCGAGGGCGCTTTGAAGAACGTCCCCCAGGCCAGCAGAAGCAATGAGCTGTAGAGAGGGTGGCGGATGTACCTGTATGCGCCAACCGTCACCAGCGTAGTTGTATCCTCAATCTGGCCTTCCGGTTGCCCCACCACACGCAGCAGACGGAAGCCGTGCACTGCCAGGAAAAGCGAGCCTATCAGCAGCGCCCATGAAAGGATTTGACGCGGGGCGAGGGGTTCGGAGAACCAGTGCTCTACGTTCAGCAGGATCAGAATGAGGATGGACTCGAAGGCGAAGAACCGATAGAAACCGTGCGACTGCCGGTCGCGCAGGGAAGACCACGACAGGTAGACGATGCCGGCCGAGATGACAGAAAAGATGACTATAGTCATCATTTCACAACGGCCTCTCTTTTTTCGACGTAGTATCGCATGACGACTTTGCTCTGGGATGGCCGCGCACACTCGACGAAGCCGGCCTTCTCAAACACCGCCGGCAGCCCCATGAAGATCGACACGGGCGGGAGATGACGGCCCTTCGGCACGGTGGGATAGGCTTCCACCACCTTGCCACCTTGACTGCGCACGTAGTCCACTGCACCTTGAATCAGGCTGTAGATGACCCCCTGGTTGCGATACCCCTTCGTCACGAAGAAACAGACGATGGACCAAACCGGCGTGTCGTCAAGCCGCTTCAGCACGCGCGAACGGTTCAGCGACCCGTAGTGCTCTCTTGGGGCGACGGAGTACCAGCCCACAGGCTTGCCGGCGACATATCCCAGAATCCCTGGCACCTGGCCTGACTCCACAATTGCCTTCATCGCCTGACGGTTGCCTTCCCCCTGCTGCTGCTCAAACTCGCGGCGCGTCAGTCGCCACCACATGCACCAGCAGCCGCCGTAGGCGCCTCGCTCGCCGAACAGTTCCTCGAAATCTGACCAGCGCTCCCGGGTCAGTGGGTGGAACTCCAGCGCCGAATCCGTGGGGGAGGATTGATCTCTCATGTGGGTATCACCACCTCTAGCCTGCGCCCAGCCTCCCGGATCGCTTGACCGACCCGGTCGGGGGAGCATCTGCTCACCGCTTCATCCATCGGGACCCATGCGTGGCGATCATGTTCGGCATCGAGCACCACCTGGTCTTCCGGTCCCGCTTCGGCCAGGAACACCGCCCAATCCTCGCTGCCAGGCTCCATCGCTGTGAGGGGGAGTTCCAGCCCTGTCTCCTCCTGCAGCTCGCGGATGGCACACGCGTCAATTGATTCGCCTGGGAACCGGGCTCCCGCCGGCGGTGTCCAGGCCCAGTCGCCCTCATAGTCAGGGCCGAGGTGGGCCCGGTGCAGGATCAGAAACTCGAATCGCTCGCCCACCCGCCGATACACCACGATGGTCGCTCCATAAGGCGGCTCAGAGCTGACGGGCTTGCCGTCCCACGTAGTCATCTCAGCCAACAGAGTGCTCCCTTACAGCTCCTGCTTGAGGATTCTATAGAACGCACGCTTTGCTTGCCTTTCAATCCACGGCAGGTGCCCGCAGTTCTCGATCAAGAAGAACTGGAAGTCTTTGAGAACGGGGGAGAGAGGCCCGTGGACGCCTTCGGGAGGATGCGGATCGTAGTCGCCGTGGATCGCCACCACCGGGCATTGGATCTGTTTTCCGAGTTCCAGCAGCTTTCCACTGCGTCTCAGTTCCTGGGCATCTTTCCATACACTTTGATTGACATGGTACTGGACCTCCAGCACCTCGATGTCGAGGGTCAGGGGGTTGTAGGCGTCCGCTTTGGTCCACAAGGCCCCGAGTCGGGCCATGAGCGTGTTCTTGTCCGTGGCGGCGGGATCGTTCAAAGCTTCCATCAAGGTATGGGCTTCCGCCCGTTCTTCCTCACCGAGCCGGCTCAACCGGGTCTCCTGGATCTTGCCGGCGTATTCTTCTTCGTAGACCCCGCTCCCAATGAGGATCAGTTTCTTGACGAGTGCAGGATAGCGGGCGGCAAAGATGAAACTGAGCATCGCTCCCCACGACGAACCGATCAACGTGACGGGCAGGCCTCCGTATTCCTGTAAGGCCGCGTACAACTCTTGGAGCTGCCCCTTAAGCGACGTTGCCGTTTGCAGCGGCTCCAAGACACCCCAGTCGGAAGAGAGTTCCCGCGCCACCGGAGCCATGTACCCGGGCGCACCAGGGCCTCCATGGAGCACCGCGACGGTGAAGGGTGCTCGTCCGTATTCTCTTGGGTTTTTCATGTCTGTGCCAGTCATCCTGCGTAGTCGTCCGCAAATAAGATTTGGGTGCATTCAAAATGGGTGGTAGGGGCGGGTCTTGCACCCGCCCAGGGCGACCGCAAGGGATCGCCCCTACCACCGGGTTTGAATACCCCCATGAGATTCCCACTTTTGCCCATGTTTTTGCGGGTGAACCTGAAACGTTGTTTTCGGACGATGACAGCGCCGGGCGCATTCAATTGTTGGGGGAGAACTCATCGAATGGTCTCATCGCCGCCACGCGGAGCGTTGAAACGCCCCGCCGATACCAAAACCCGTTAAAAACAGGTTGCTCCAGTGCGTTTTTAACGCACTTCACGGTATCAGCCGGTGATTTCAATCATCGGCGGGGCTTTCATGACCTGCCTATCGCTCTGCACGATAGAGTGTCGTCTGCAGTCGCGTAAGCGCCGTTCTTACCCGTCGTTCCAGTTCCCACAGTTCGTCTATATCGTACGGCTCACGTACCGCAGCTTGCGCCAGCCTTGCGCTGGCACGAAGCAAGCCAAAGGCCGAACTCTGCACCGCCGGCCCACCTTTCATGCGCTCAGTCTGCTTCACCAGATCGTCTACCGCCGGCCCCCAATCCTTGCCAGGCTTCCTGCGCTTCCCTCGGTCCGCTTTCTCCAGCTCCGGCTCCAGTGTAGTGATGATGCGGTCATTCTGCTTCGCCGCCATGTATTCTTCGTGCAGCTCGGAGCGGATACCTCTGCCGAAGAGGATATTGTATCCCTTCAGCAGACCGTCGTACACGATTCTCCCTTTGAACGGGAGAAGAACCGCTTGAACCATCACCGGCAGCGGCCGTCCAGAAAAAAGATCCTCCAAACTGTCATACAACCCCAGCACGCCATACACCTTCCCTGCGTCTCCGATGAAGATGGCGTGTTTCTTGAGCAAACGGTAGATCTGGAACTGGCCGGAGACAAATCGCTTCCATTTCCGAACAATCTCCCTCTCCTCAGCCGGCAGGCCATCCGGATTCTCTCGCACGTAGTCGGCGATCAAGCCCGGGTTCTCCCACAGGACATCCCTTACTTCGATCTTGTCGGCTGACGAGAGTTGGGCGTACTCCTCAACCGAGTCAACATCTGGAAGGACGTGGAGCCGCTGATTCACGTAGAACTGCAGCCCCCACATCAGCTTGAAGAACAGATCAGCATCCTTTTTCGGCAGTTTCATCTCTCCTTAGCAGATCCAGGAACCCGGCATTGTCCCCCAGCCCGGCCAGCGGGAACTCCCGGCTTTCGCTGCCGTTGACGCTCCGGTACTCCACCCGAACCCTGGCCTGGCCATAACGCAGCTTTAGCTCACGCGGACGATCAATCAACCTGATCTGGCCATCAACGATGAAGGCGACGCGGTCGCACAGCTCGTCGGCGACGGTCATATCGTGCGTGGTCAGGAAGATGGTCTTGCCGGCTTGTTTCTGGGCCTTGATGAGTTCTCTGATCCGACGCGCGTTGACCGGGTCCAGGCCGGCGGTGGGCTCGTCCAGAAAGAGCAATTCCGGGTGATGGAGCAAGGCGCGGGCGACACTCAGCCGGTTTTTCATCCCCTTGGAATACTGCGAGACCGGCATCTGGCCGTCATCTGCCAGCCCCACCAACTCCAGCAGGGCCTGCGGTGACTCCGTTTCACCACTGTAGAGCTGGCTGAAATAGGTCAGGTTTTCCAGCGCCGTGAGCTTGAGAAAATGGTTGGGAAACTCGAAGGAGACCCCGATCCGCTCGTAGGCGGACGCCGTCCGGCATGGGGACGGGGATGTTGCGCTGGACGCTCACGGCGCAGCGCGGCGGCGGCAGTCTCAGCAGGCGTGCCAGGAGGGAGCGGCGATAGCGATGGGACCCACATCCCAGCAGCGCCAGTAATGTCAGCCCCATTCGCTTTTTCATCGGTCTGTCCACTTCAACAAGTGGGACAAGGGAGTAGGATGCAGGGCAAGGGATTCTGAGTCCGTTATGCAGATTGTACCGCCTCTTGCACTTCCGCCATTGCAGAGGCGATGACCTCGTCTTTCACCCCATGCTTCCGCAGACTCTCAACAAAATCGCTGACCACCTGATTGCTCTCGAGTCGCGCCAGGTCAGTCCGTAGTCCTTGCCCGATGTAGGCGCGGATCAACGGCTGGTAACCGGAGAACCCAAGCAGGGGCGCAATTCGCTTCAAGTCATCTACCACGTCTTCCGGCATCCGAAGACTGATCATGGTCATGGGACGGTCTTTGCGTAAGCGTTGCTTCAACTTATTGATCTTCATAATCCAGCCAAAGTACAAAAGGGTCGAAGAAAGCCTCGCAAGCAGTTTCAAAAGAGACATTATGCTTGCGAAGGTTTTCATCTGCCTTCTGACTGTCCCATTCGAAGGTGACGTCGTGGGAGGTGTACGTGACATTCATCGGGCTAGATTATACGCGTATGTATATACAGTGTCAATATACGACGGCGACACAGCGGAGTAGTTCTCTGTGAACATAAATAGGTCCAACTGGCGCAAGGTTACTGCAAATAAGTCAATTCGCCAAATGCTTTCACGAAATCTCCGTGCCATACACTTGCAGCATCTCCACGTTGGCCTCCGGCGCCACAAGCAACACATTGGCCTGAATGTCCTGCAAGTGCTCATACACCGCCGGTTCGCCAATGCCAGCCGGCGCGTAGACGGTGAAGAGCACCTGCCGGGTCTCAGGCCTGATTCGCGTGCGCTGGTCAGGACCGTAGAGCACGCTGGAGATGACGCCTTGAGCATCGGCGATCATCATATCGCCTGGCTTCAGCGTCTGTTCCTGACCGTTGAGTCGGATGTAGCGTTCGCTGCCGTCGGCCACGTCGATGCCGACGGGCATCTCCACGGCTTCCAGGTCATGGCCGGCTGTCAAGAGCAGGTTCTTGAGTTCGGCCATGAACATCGCTTCAACCAGCGCCGCGACGCTTGGGAGCGACCTGCCCTTGAAAACAACGGACTCAAGTTGAAGCAGGACATGATAGGTCTTCTTGAAACGCTTGTAGTAGGCGTTATAGGCCTGAATGGTGGGCAGAGCCTTCAGCGCGGCTCTATCGTGGCCGGCAAAACGGGACCGCAACTGGTTCTCCAGCTCCGCTTTGCGTTCGTCAAGCGCCGTATGACGCTTCGGGTTGGCGACGTCGCGCATTGCCAGTACGCCTACCGCCGCTCCCGGATAGGTTGTCTTCCACGCTTCTGATACTGTGAACATCTTCGCTGACTCCTTTAGATCGGGCGCATTCATTTGACGGGGGAGCACGTGCATCGCCGCCACACTTATTCTGTCTCCTTCAGCAAGTGGGAGAAGGGAGTAGGGAGCAGTGCGTCTTCGATCCAGTCACGGGCGATCTCATGCTGCGCTGCGTAGGCGTCCCAAACGCTCCTGGCCCAGTCCTGCACAAGCCGCTTGTGCTCCTCAACATTCCGAGCCGCTCTTGGCTGCAAACACCGCAACATCACTGGCTATTGTCGGCTCTGTGAATGTCTTAACATCATGTCCGGCACCACAGGCGACAGCGAACTTGCTCCGCGTCGTCGCCTGCCAATTACGGTCCCTGTATCGGTGCTGGTACACTGCCAGCCAGTCCCCTGACGACAAAACTTCCCACAGTTCACGTATCTCCTGCATGGTGACATGCTCTGGCTTCGCTGCCTTTGGTTCGATCCCCGTGTCCGGATCGAGCAACACAATCTTCCTCGATCCGCTCCACTGCCGAAGATGGTTCTGGACTACTTCCAGATACTCCGACCGCTTACGTGCCTCGAATGCATCCTCTATCACCTCGATTGCTATGCCGGTCTGTGGACCCAAAACTTTGATGCGTAGCAGATTTCGAAAGTGTACCCAAACCTCGCATGCCATCTCAAACTCTACTCCATCGGACTGAAGCCGAGGTGGTTCTGTCTCCCGAAGAAAAGGTACTTGAACAATCCTCTCAATCCCCTCTTCCTGCGCGAGGTGCACTAGAGCACCCCACTTCACCAGATCGCGATGGTCACCATACCAAAGTTCCTTCATGTCTTGCCCTCTCCTGGTTCCGTATTGGCCATTTTGAGGAGTGAGCACGCCTACGTGCGAACGGGCCACAAGATGCGGCACGTGGGCGTGCCTTACTCCTCAACATATTGTGGTGTCAGCAGAATGGCCAAAGTCGAGTGTGCAGCAATGTCTCAATTGATGCTATTCGTATATCCAGCCCACGACCTGTGCCAGGATTTCCCTTGGCGGTACGCTATGCCCTCCTTCAAAACTACGAAAGGTGACGTCATAGCCGTGATCTGTGAGCACGCCCCTGGAACGAGTTCCCAATTCATACTCCACAGTCTGGTCATCTTCACCATGCGCAATAAAGACCCGCACATTCCGGGCGCCTTCAATGGCTGTCTCTGTTAGCCAGGCCGAATTGAACGAACCGGTGAACGGCGAATAGAGAGGGGCCAACAAACCAGGACCACCAAAGCACACCAGGCCCTTGAACAGATGGTGGTGCTTGATGCCAACCGTATAGGCGATGATTGCCCCCTGGGAAAAACCCAAGAGGTGGACTCCGTCAACTTTGTACCGTTCATGAAAACACTGAACCAGACAGACGATGTACTCTTCCGTCAGTTCAGTGGCCCGGTTGATGAGCGATACGTCGCCTGCGGGATACAAAGCCCAATCATACAGCACCTCTTTTTCTCCTGGCCACGGATACGGACCTCGAGGTACGGCGTAAATGAATCCCCGCTTCTCGAAGTCTTCCCAGAGCGTAACGAAGCGCTCCGCGCTACTCCCGCCTCCATGCAATCCAACGACAAGGGGATAGCTCCTGGCAGGGTCATACTCCTCAGGCAACACGACCAGACACTCGAAGAGCGATGGACCTTCTATGTAGAGTTTGTCTTCCGTTTCCCACATCTTCATCAGGGAACGGGCAAGTTGATCTGACTTATCTGGCATTTGTCCTCCTCATTCACAACAGTTGTTTCCCCAACCTGTAGAATGCCTCTCGGATCGTGAGCGCAGAACAACCGAACATCTTCACCATGATCGCGCATGAGCGCTCGCAACTGTAAAAGCGGCCCGCCAGGAAACAGCCGGCGCTCCAAAGGCCCAGCCCAGCTCGGAAACGGACTGCGTGAGTCACGTGGATCCACCTGACTCGGCCGCACGAATGCGTCCCCGCAGTGTAGCAACCACTCCTGCGGTGTCTTCACCGCCACACCACAATGACCCCGAGAATGCCCCACCAGCGGAACGAGCAGAACCTCAAGCAACTCATCCTCTATCACCCGCACACAATCCAACTCAAACCACGTCTCCCCCTCCAGCCTATGGATCACCCACTCCGGTCCGTGGGCCCAGTGTCTCGCAACATAGAATCGCTCCGTGAATGAGAACCTTCCTGGACTCATTGCCGCTTCGTATTCCGGTGCGAAGACGTGGACCTTAGCCCACGGGAAGTCTGGCAGACCGCCGGCATGGTCAATATGGAGATGCGTCAGCACGATGTGCTGCACATCCTCTGGAGCATAGCCCAGTCTGGCGATCTGGCGTACCGCTGTTTCCTCCAGATCACAAGGCACTCTGTTCAGAGCGGTGAATGCGCGCACAAGAGGCGTTGGGTCAGCGTAATCTCCGAGTCCCAAACCGGTATCAACCAGCACAAGGCCATCAGTCGCCTCGATGAGCAGGCAATGAGTGATGGCAGGGGCTCCCAAATGGAAGGTCATACAGTTCAAATGGTGGATTTGCATCGCTTGCGTCCTGGATCACACCGTCAATCCGTCGTACGCCACTTCGTAGCCGTGGCGCGCGGCGAAGTCCGCCAGCTCCGGGTGGGCAGGGTTGCCCTCGTGGGCGATGTGCGTCGCGAAGGCGCGGGCGTTGTCGGCCAGCAAACCCTCCTCGCGCATGCGCGCCACGTGGTTGATGAACTGGCGGGCGCTCAGGTGATCGCTGCCCGGTTCGTCGGGCCCGTACGTGTGATCAAGGATCACCACGTCGAACCGCAGCTTGTGCCGATGGAAAGCTCGCCACGTCTCCTCCGGCAGCGTCGCCGTGTCGGTGCCATAGAAGATGCTGCGCCCGTCCGCCTTAACCGCGAAGAGCAGCGGGTCCACCAGGGGGTCATGATTGGCCGGCAACGCCGTCACGCGGTAGGGGCCAACGGTGAAGGACTGGAGCGCCTCGATCTGGTGAATCTCCAGGTTCAGGCGCTCGCCGACCTCTGGGTCGAGCAGACTGGCGGTGTCAAGGTCCCTCTCGAAGGTCCGCGCAGCCCGTTGCACGGTGGCCGGCGAGGCGTAGAAGTGCAGGCGCGACGCATCGACCACGCCAGACTCCGGGCTGCGGGAGAGGAAGTGGGAGACGTCCAGATGATCCGCGTGGGCGTGGGTCTGCAGGCAATACCGCACGCCGGCCAGGGAGCGACCGTGCATGAAGGAAGCGGTCATGATGTCCGGACCAAGGTCGATGAGGAGGTCGTCGTTGATCAGGGCGGCGGATCGCTTCCGCAGGCTCGGGCCCCCGAGCTCCCGGGCCCGCTCGCAGTTGTGGCACCCACAGAAGGCTTCCGGGAAGGCATTCGCGGCTGCGGTTCCCAGGAATGTGATGATCATGTCAACCTGCCGGCCCATAGCATTGATCTGGCACTGGAAGACGGTCGTGGCCTGGGCACGTTGGCTTCCGCCAGGTGCGATCGCGCACTCTGGTCTTTGCAGGATTCACTGGACATCAGCCGGCAGTCTTCCGATGGCTTGCCTGATTCGATCAAGGGCCTCCACGAGAATTGTTCGGGGGCAAGCAATATTGATGCGCTCGAAGCCCTCACCCTCAGGGCCAAAGATAAACCCCTCATCCAGATACACTCCTGCCTCCTCTAACATCAGTCGCTTCAATTCCCACTTGCCAAGCCGAAGTCTGCGGCAGTCTAGCCAGACGAGATACGTGCCTTCTGGTCGAATCACCGTTAGTTGCGGGATGTGTTCGGCCACATACTGTTCAAGGTATTCGAGATTACCCTCGATGTACTCGAGCACCTCCTCAAGCCACTCCTCTCCATGATCGTATGCAGCCTGAAGCGCAACCACCCCGAAGGTGTTTATGCCGTACAGCCCATTGCATTGCAGGGTTCTTTCGAACCTGGAGCGAAGCTCGTGATTGGGGATGATGATACAGGACGTCTGCAGGCCGGCCAGATTGAACGTCTTGCTGGGGGCGGTGCAGACGACGGAATTCTGGGCGAAAGCGTCGCTGATCCCGGCAAATGGTGTGAACACGTGGCCTTTGTAGATCAGATCGCCGTGAATCTCGTCGGAGACGATGAGAACGTCGTTGTCGATACAGGTCTTGCCAAATCGGACAAGCTCCTCCCTGGTCCATACGCGCCCGACAGGGTTGTGCGGGCTGCACAATATCGCCATCTTGACTCTGGGGTCTCTGCATTTGGCTTCCAGGTCCGCAAAGTCCATGCGATACCGACTATCTTCATAGACCAGAGGATTGATGGCCAGTTCGGCCGCGTTGTTTTCAATGGCTCCGTAGAAAGGGTAGTAGACCGGAGGCTGGATCAGCACCCGGTCACCGGGAGAGACGAAGGTGTGCACCAGCATGTTGAGGGCAGGTACAACACCAGGCGTGGTACAGATCCAGTCTGGTGCTATTTCCCACCCGTGCCGCTTGCGCATCCACTTCACGACGGATTGATAGAAAGCTTGAGTCGGAGAACTGTAGCCGTAGATGCCATGCTTTGCCCGCGCGATGAGCGCGTCCACTACTGGCTTCGGAGAACGGAAGTCCATATCCGCCACCCACATCGGGAGGGTTCGGTCCTCGCCGAAGAAACGATCGGTTTGCTCCCAATGCAGAAGGTCTTCGCCGCACTGAATGAACTCCCACTTCAGGGAGCTTGTGCCTCGGCGGTCAACCTGCGTATCAAAGCTGGTATTCATAGCGTTCCCCCGTACTGCTATCCGATGGCTGATCTCACCCGCCGGCGGATCTGTAAGGCTGTGTTGCGCGTTGCTACTACCGAGGTTTCCAGTTGCGATACTCAACGTATGCAGGGATTGGTGGCTGTGCAGCCTCTCTTTCCTCCATCCTTTCGGCCAACCACTGAAACCATTCATAGAACGTCTCTCGGCCCGTCCGTCGCCGCACGTCCATGACGTACCCCTGGAACAGTTGCCAACTCAGCATAATCGGCCCACTGAAGAAATCGTCAACCAGGTCCAGGCTCACCTCGCCTCGACACAGGAGAATCCCCAGACTCTCCCATGTGGACATCAGGGTGTAGAATGCGTCCAATTGTGGCCATACGGCAGGCTGGCAACCTACCTGCCCTATTCGCCCGCCAGCCGAGTCGGCTTCAGCGAGTTGTTCGGCGGCTGCCTCGATGGGCCTCTCCAGCCTTGCTTCGCCCTGCTCTGCGACGGGGGCACACCGTCGCCTCGGCCAGCACGCTGAAGATACCCACCTCAGTTTTGGACTCGGCCCACTCACCAAAGGCGGCCTCCAGGTCAGAGTACTCGGCCTTGCGTTCGGCCAGCGCCTGCTCCCGCTGGGCCTCTGTCTCCCAGAGGTCGATCGTCAGATACCGCTGAAGTACTCATACACATCCGGCTCAAGTATCACGGTCCTTTCACCGGCGACATGCCGCTCCGTCACCGTACCATCATCGTCGTAAACCCGAATGATATAGCCTTCTTCGCGCAAGACCTTGTAGTGCTTGCCACGCACCCCACCCGAAAAATCGTACTCCGGGCGCATATCGTCATCCACAACCGGCATCGTTTTAGCCATAGGTCTCCTCTTCATATTGCTTGCGTTCCGCGGGCGTCGCTTTGCGTGCGCTTATCAGACGGATACGCGGGCCACGTTCCGTGTACACGACTACGAGCACGCGGGAAGGACCTCAGTCAGTGTCATCACCTCCTCCTTGTCGATCAGATTCATCGTTGGGGCAGTCCGGAGCAATTAGCCAGTGGGCCCGTGGGCCACAAGACCCGGCACTTCCTCTCTTAGCACGCGGCGCAACGTTTCCGCTAACGGCTCCTCGCGGCGCTCGATATGCTCGCGCAGCGCCTGATTGATCAGAGTCTGGTAGTTGCCGCCTCCAGCTTCCTCGACCTGGCTGCGGAACCATTCTAGAACGTCATTGTCGAGTCGAATGGTGATGCGGGTCTTGCCAGGCGGTGTCGGCACGACGGCACCACGCTTTCCCTTGCTGAAATCGTACTCGTTCTTCATCGCTTACCCCTCATACTGCTCTTTCTCGCGGCGGGTGGCCTTTCGAGCTGATATGATGCGTATGTCATCCCCACGCCAGGTATACACGACGATAAGGATGCGGCCTAGCATATCCCGTCCGATCGTCGCAAACCGCTCCTCGTCGGGATAGTCATCCGGGATCGTGATGGCCCAATCGTCTTCAAAGACTGCAACAGCGTCCGCAAAGCTCACGCCGTGCTTCCTCCGGTTGACCTGGGCCTTCTTCTTATCCCACTGATAGGCCATGGCTCAATTATATGCACAAGTGTACACCGGTGCAAGTGGGTAGTGGATAGTCTCCTCTTCCACAATCCTGATCTCCTCCGCCGTCAAATCATAAAGCTCGCAGACCGACTGGCCAATCTGCCGGCCCGTCGCGTCGAGCTGGCGCTGGAGGGTGGCTCTGGCCGGCGATCACACCGTCAATCCGTCGTACGCCACTTCGTAGCCGTGGCGCGCGGCGAAGTCCGCCAGTTCCGGGTGAGCAGGGTTGCCTTCGTGGGCGATGTGCATCGCGAAGGCGCGGGCGTTGCCGGCCAGCAGACCCTCCTCGTCGGGGGGCGACATCCGTCGCGTATCCCGATGTTTATCTATGCTAGCAGAGACGAGCCCGTCGTGCAAGCCCGGTTTGCCATCCGTTTTCGTTATGGCCCGTGATGGGCTATAATGGTCGGGACCGTTACCAGACCTCCGGGGCCTGGCCATAAGCTTGTCGAGTCCGTAGGATGCAAATGTACGACAGAATGAGTGCCCGGGACTACTTTGATCAGGTTGCCCAACAGTGGGACGCGATGCGGGAAGGTTTCTTCTCGGCGACGGTGAGGGAGAAGGCTCTGGCGGTAGCCGGCGTGCAGGCCGGCCAGGTTGCCGCCGACATCGGAGCAGGTACCGGCTTCATCACCGCCGGGCTGGTGCGTAACGGCCTGCAGGTGATCGCGGTGGACCAGTCCGAAGCGATGCTGACCGAGATGCGCCAGAAGTTTGCCGGCGTTGAGGGGATCGACTACCGCGTGGGGGAAGCCGGCAACCTCCCGATCGCCGACGGAGCCGTTGATTACGCCTTTGCCAACATGTACCTGCATCACGTCGAGACGCCGGCCGAGGCGATCAGGGAAATGGTGCGGATCTTGAAACCAGGTGGTAGGCTGGTCATCACGGATCTGGACGAACACGAGTTTGAATTCCTGCGGCGTGAACACCACGATCGCTGGATGGGATTCAAGCGCGAGCAGGTAGAGCACTGGTTCCTGGGGGCCGGACTCAAGAATGTGGTGGTGGACTGTGCCGGCGAAGATTGCTGTGCGCAGTCGAGCTGTGGGAGCGAGCAGGCCAGTGTGGGCATATTCGTGGCTTTGGGTGAGAAATGAACCCAACGTCGCCCATCACTCCCGCCACCTGGCTCCTGGCCCTCTCACCAATTCTCGTTGTCCTGATCCTCATGGTCGGCCGGCGCTGGGGCGGGTCGAAGGCCGGCCCGGTTGGCTGGCTGGTCGCCCTGGTCGTGGCCAGCCTGTTCTTCGGCGCTGGCCCGAAGCTCCTGTTCTACAGTCAGATCAAAAGCCTGCTCCTCAGCCTGTACGTCCTCTACATCATCTGGTTCGCCCTGGCCCTGTACCACGTGGTGAACGAGGCCGGCGCGCTGGAGGCCATCAGCATGGGTGTCGCCCGCCTGACGGCCGACCGCACCATGCAACTCCTGATTCTGAGCTGGGTGTTTGCCTCCTTCCTTCAGGGCGTGACCGGCTTCGGCGTGCCTATCGCCGTGGTCGCACCGCTCCTCATCGGCCTGGGGTTCCCGCCCGTGACCAGCGTTGTCGCGGCCAGCGTGGGCCACTCGTGGGCGGTGACTTTTGGCAGCGTGGCCTCGTCGTTCTACGCCATGCTGGCCGTGACCGGGTTGGACGGCCCCACGTTGGCGCCGTGGTCGGCGGTGATGCTGGGGATTGCTGCTATCCCCTGCGGGCTGGTGCCGGCCTACCTCTACCGGGGGTGGCCATCATTGCGGCATAGCCTGCCGGCGGTCCTCGGCGTGGGTGCTGTGATGGCCGTGGTCCAGTACCTGATGGCGACGAATGGCCTGTGGAACCTGGCCTCTTTCATCGCCGGCTTGGTCGGGCTGATTGTCGTGGCCGCTCTGACTCGCCTGCGCATGTATCAGGGCACGGCCGAGGAGCGCGCTGCGAACCACCGGCGGTCGAACAATCCCACCAATCCTTTGAGTCCGCCCACGGCGCTTTCGGCCTACCTCGTGCTGCTGGTCCTGATCATCCTGGCTCAGCTTGTTCCACCGATTCACGCGCTGCTGAATCGAGTCAAACTCGTCGTACACTTCCCCCAGACGCAGACTGCGTTGGGATGGGTAAACCCGGCCGGCACCGGTCGCACCATTAGCGTTTTCGGCCATGCCGGCGCGGTGCTGGTCTACACGTGCGTCATTTCGTATCTGATCTACCGCCGATTGGGCTGTTACAAAGAGGGGGCTTCCCGCCGAATCATCACCAACACAATCCGGGGGTCCACCAAATCAACGGTTGGGATTGCGTTCCTGGTCGGTATGGCATTGTTCATGGCCGATAGCGGCATGACCTTTACGCTGGCCCAGGGCCTCAGCCAGACCGTGGGCGGTGCTTTCCCGTTCATCGCGCCTTTCATCGGTGCGCTGGGGGCCTTCATGACGGGCAGCAACACCAACTCGAACGTGGTGTTCGCCCCACTGCAACTGCGCACAGCCGAGATCATCGGATTCAATGCCATGATCATCCTGGGGTCTCAGAACGTGGGGGGCGCTATCGGCAGCATGTTCGCGCCGGCCAAGGTGATTGTGGGGTGCAGCACCGCCGGCCTGGCCGGTCAAGAGGGGGAAGTGCTGCGGCTCAACCTGATCTACGGGCTGCTGATCGTCGGCCTGGCCGGCGTGCTGACGCTGAGCCTTATCGCCCTGGGCTATTAGTCCCGCGAAGGGCCGATGAACCTGGAACTGCACGCCACTGGTGCGCGATCAGCGGCAGGTAGTTCAGGTGCGCCGTAGTAGTCGGAGTCGCTGTCGGGGTCGGTGTGGGCGTCCGGGTTGACGTTCGTGTCGGGCCTGGGGTCGGCGTCCGGGTTGAAGATGGTATGGGGCTGGGCGATGGCGTGAGCGATTCACCAGTGCTCTGGAAAACGTAGGCCGAGCCGGAAAGCTCACCGTTGTCGTCGTCGCCGGTGGCCCCGATGAGGACGGTAGCCCCACTGATGGATACACTCTGTCCGAACTCGTCCCCGTCATCCCCGTCGCCGGCAACAAGCTTCGCCTGCTCCGTCCATGAGTTCCCGTTGCGCACGAAAACGTAGACCGAACCGGTGTTGGCGCGATTGCCATTGGCCCCTATGGCCCCAACGACCACCGTGTCTCCATGAATGGATGCGCTGTACCCGAAGCGGTCCCATGCGGCGCCGTCGCCGGCTGTGAGCTTCGCCTGCTGGGTCCAGGTGTCCCCGTCACGCACGAAAGCATAGACGGCTCCGGCAAAGTTACCATTCTCGCCATCGCCGATCGCTCCAACCACGGCATAATCCTCGCCAATGGCTACACTGTAGCCGAAGCGGTCCGACGTCGTCCCGTCGCCGGCGGTCAACTTGGCCTGCTCGGTCCACGTGTCCCCGTTGCGCACGAAAACGTAGGCCGAGCCTGAGTAGTTGCCGTTCTCATCTCCTGACTTCCGAGCCGCGATGACGGTGTGGTCTCCGTGGATGGACAGTCGCCGGCCGAATTCGTCGCCGGCGGTACCATCGCTGGCAGTGAGCTCGGCCTGCTGCGTCCAGGTACCCTCGCTACGCGCAAAGACGTAGACTGCACCTGCATTATTGCCATTGTCATCGTCTCCGATTGCCCCGATGAATGCCGTGTCCCCGCTGATCGCTACACGCCAGCCGAACAGGTCTCCAGAGCCGCCATCGCTGGCAATGAGCTTGGCCTGCTCTATCCAGGTATTCCCGTCGCGGACGAAAACGTAGGCCGCACCCGAATTAGGGCCGTTCTCAGCGTCCCCCGAGGCCCCGACGATGACAGAAGTCCCACTGATTGCCACGCTGTAGCCGAGCTTGGCATTTGGTGCTCTGTCAGAAGCGATCAGCTTCGCTTGTTCGATCCAGGTATCTCCGCTGCGCGAGAAGACATAGGCTGCGCCCGAGTAGTTGCTGTCACCTATCGACCCAACGATGGCGTAGTCGCCGTCGATGGCTACGCTGTATCCGAAGTGGTCCCCCGACCCCCCATCGCTGGCGACGAGTTTGGCCTGCTCGCTCCAGTCGGTCAAATATGGCGCCTGGTTGGTGTCTGCGTGATCCTGATCCACTAAGACGGTAGGGGGGTGCGCGACGGCGCTTCCGAAGATCGCCGGCAGGATCAGGATGCTCGTGAGGACCAGAGTCCAGGTTCGGTGATCGGGTTTCATCATCTTCCTCCCAGGACTTTCGCTCATACAAAAAGTGTACGGTAGTGAAATGATACGTCAACATACAGGCGTGGTCAATGTGTGGGGATCAGAGGGGGGCCTGCCCATGGTACGGACTGCTTGACCATCGCCGCACAGTTTGCTAAACTTCGGTGCGGGCATGAGCAAACACCTTATCGTTATCACCCTGTTCCTGGTACTTCCGCTGGCACTGGCTGGCTGTGGGTCCGGTTCGCTGCTATCCAACGTGAAGGTGCGGCCGGCTACCATCTCGCCGAATGCCGACGGCGTGGACGACGTGGCGGCCATTGAGTACACCATTGGTCGGAATAGCCGGCTGTCCATCACGTTCATCGCGCCGGATGGCACCCAGCGCGTTTTTCGCGACCGGAAGCGCCGGACGCCTGGCAGCTACACCGCGCTGTTTGGCGGCAGCATCGGGGGGCGGGTCCTGACCGATGGAACCTACACCGTTGTGGTGGAAGCCACCGATCCGAATACCGGCGAAACACAGCGCGAGGAGCGCCAACTCAGCATCGTCGGTGCCGATACCACGCTCCCCAGCCTCGACGATTTCGCCGTCTTCCCCGAGGAGTTTACCCCGAACCAGGACGGCATCGGCGATCGGGTGACGATCAGCTACCACCTGGCGAAGCCGGCTGATGTGCGGGTGTGGATCGAGGACGCCAACGGCAAATTCGTTGACAGCCCGCTGGAGGAGCAAGAGAACATCATCGCGCCGGGAGAGCCGGGCTACCACCGCTACGACTACGATGCCGGCGTCGATGCCGATGCGCCACCCCCGCCGGATGGCACCTACCGCGTTGTCGCTGAGGCCAAAGACGAGGCCGGCAATGTGGTCCGGGTGGAGCAGCCGCTGGTCATCCGCGACGGCGGACAGCCTCGCGCCGATATCCTGGGCGACGTCATCTTCGACAAGGACATTGTGCCGCTGGGCGACACGCTTACCTTCACCGCAACGGTCAAGAACATCGGCAGCGTGCCTCTGCGCACCTTCGGACCTGAGCCGGGCACCACCTTCGATAACACCGAGAGCTTCAACTCACTGCCGGCAGCGGATACCTACACCCTCATCGTGAAAGCAGCCGGCTTCGAGCAGGCGCTGCACACCGTGCCGGTGGAGACGGGGCGGGTTCTCACCGAGGATGTCACACTGACACCGGCGGCCTCCGCCGGAGCCGCAACGGGGGCGGCTGCGTCCGTCAGCCAGCAGCCGGCGGCAGTTGCCGCCGACAAGACCACGATCTGTGGCCGGGTGACGGGCACCGATGGCCGGCCCGTGTCCGGCGCGGCGGTCTACCTGTTCGAAAGCGACGGCGATGGGATTCTCAAGGCTGTCACCGACGCCGAGGGTCGGTACTGCCTGGCAAACGTGCGCCCGGGCCGGCGGGACTTCTCGCGGCGCTCGGGAGCCGTCCGCCTGGGGCTGGAGTACGACGAGAAGCTCACCGACTTGCCGTATCCCTACCGCTGGCAACTCGGCCGGACGGAGGAATTGGCGGTGTGCGAGTCGGAGAACGTGATCTACCTGTGTTTGCCACCGCAGAAGCAGGTTGTGGTGACGGGCCGGCTGCGGATGGTCGAGCCGCCGTACCGACGCAACAGCAACTTCTACGTGGCGCTCCTCCACGAGGATGTCCGCCGCATGGTTGGTCCGTACGGCGTGAAGAACATCACGATCGAGTACTGAGCAGTCAACATGCCTTTGCGGGGCTCCATGAAGCATAGAAATTGCTGGATGGCTGGATGGCTGGATGGATCATGTCATCGCTCAGCCATCTAGCCATTAGCCATCTAGCCAACTATTGTTCGAGCAGGGGGGATGCCGAATTGTGAATTGTGATGCCCAACGTGCTTCCCGATCTATCGGTTGTCATCGTCAGTTTCAACGTGCAAGACCTGCTCCGGGCGTGTCTGGAGTCCGTTCAATGTGCGAGGTCGGACATCGAGATCATTGTTGTTGATAACGCCTCCAGCGATGGCTCAGCGGAGATGGTGCGACAGGAGTTTCCACACGTTCACCTGATCGCCAACGAGACAAACGCCGGCTTTGCTGCGGCGAACAACCAGGGGATTCGCGCCAGCCGTGGCCGGCATCTGTTGTTGCTGAATCCAGACACCGAAATCCTCGGCGGTGCGCTGGCGAGGCTCGTCGGCTTTCTGGATCATCACCCCGACTACGCGGTGGCCGGCGCCGGCCTGGTGTACCCGGATGGCTCATTCCAGCACAGCGCCTTCCGCTTTCCCGGTGCGTTGCAGAGCGTGCTGGACTTTTTCCCCATCAACCACCGGCTCGCCAACTCGCGTCTGAACGGTCGATACCCTCGAGCGTGGTACGAGCGTGGCCAGCCCTTCGACATCGACCATCCATTGGGGGCGTGTCTGGCTGTGCGTCGTGAAGCCATCGACCAGGTTGGGTTGCTGGACGAGGGCTTTTTCATGTATTGCGAGGAGATCGACTGGTGCTGGCGCATGCGGGAGGCCGGCTGGAAGATTGTGTGTGTGCCGGCAGCGCAGGTGGTGCATCACGCCGGCGCCAGCACCCGCCAGTTCCGCGATGAGATGTTCGTCGCCCTGTGGCGCAGCCGCTTCCGGCTATTCGAGAAGCATCTCGGCCCGCTGCATCGCCGGCTCATCGGGTGGATCGTGCGGCTGGGTGTGCAGCGGGAACGCCTCCGAGCTACGAGTCAGGCATCGTCCGGTGAGATGCCGATGGCTGAGCTGGTAAGCCGGCTGGCAGCGTATGAGGAAGTGGCGGAATTGTGGCGAAGAGACGGGGGGAGTGGGGCGGCGGCAAACTAGAAGGGGAACTCAGGGGAACTTGGGGGAACTGGGGGAACTGAAGAAAACTTGGGGGCAATGTGAGCAGAAGGATTTCGACCGTTGTCTTGACCAAGAATGAGGCTGACAGCATTGTCGAGTGCCTGGATAGCCTGGCGTGGGCCGACGACCGGATCGTACTGGATTCTTTCAGCGACGACGATACGGTAGCGCTGGCGCAGCAGGCCGGCGCACGGGTGTACCAGCGGCGCTTTCGGGACTACGCAGACCAGCGGAATGCCGCATTGGACCTCGTGGCGACCGACTGGGTGTTTTTTGTTGACGCCGACGAGCGGGCAACGCCTGATCTCGCCGACGAGGTCCGGCGCGTGACGGCGCATGGCGCGAAGGCCGGCTGGTGGGTGCCGCGACACAATTACATCTTCGGGCATCGGATGCGGGGTGCCGGCTGGTATCCCGACTACCAGTTGCGGCTGTTTCAGCGGGACCTGGGTTGGTACAACCCCAATCGGCGGGTTCACGAAGTGGTGATCCTGGATGGGCCGGCCGGCTATCTGGAGAACCCACTGATTCATTACAACTACGACAGTCTGCGGGAATTCCGCGAGCGGCAGGCGAAGTACACCGACTACGACGCTGCGATGATGTACGCTGCCGGCCAGCGGGCACGACCTCACAACTTCATCCTGCAGCCACTGCGAGAGTTTCGCCGGCGCTTCTGGAGCGAGGCCGGCTACCGTGATCGTTTCTACGGCCTGCTCCTCAGCTCTCTCATGGCCTACTACGAATTTGTAAAATACCGCAAGCTGTGGCGACTCCAGCGTCAGAACCTCTGATCTGACAATAGTTGGCTAGATGGCTAATGGCTAGATGGCTGAGCGGTGGCATGAGCCGTCCAGCCATCCAGCCATCCAGCCATCCAGCAGTTTTTATTTTTGTGCTTTATGGAGCTCCGCAGGGGCATGTTGACTGATCTCCGACACAGCCCCACAGCGCCCGGCGAATGATGAAGTTTGAAGAATTATCGCAGAATGAGCGGAAGGTAGCGCCAATAGTCTGGCGGAGGGGGCGTAGGCGTGATCGTGGCTGTCGGTGTGAGCGTAGGCGTGACCGTGGCTGTCGGTGTGAGCGTAGGCGCAGGAGTCAGCGTTGGCGTAGGTGTAGGTGTACGGATGCCGGCAACTTTGGCTACGAACGCGTCGAAGAAGCCGCCGGAGGCCGGCTGCAAGGGATTGGCTGCTGGGAAGTCGGTCGAACCGGTTTTGCCTGTTACGTAGGCGTCACCGGAGGCATCCACAGCAATACCAAAGCCCGTCTCATCGTCGCTGCCGCCCAGGTAGGTGGAGAAGACGAGCGCGGAACCGAGGGGGTTCAACTTCGCCACAAAGGCATCCCTGAAGCTGCTGGGAAGGTTCGGTTGCAGGGGGTCTGCTATCGGGAAGTCGGTCGAATCGGTCTCGCCTGTCACGTAAACGCTGCCGGCGTTGCCCGCGGCGATGCCGCGGCCTTCGTCAACGCCGCTGCCGCCCAGGTAGGTGGAGAAGACGAGCGCGGAGCCTGTCGCATTCAACTTCGCCACAAAGGCATCCCTGAAGCCACCTGAAGCGTTCGCCGGCTGCAAGGGATTCACCGTCGGGAAGTCGGTCGAATCGGTCTTGCCCGTCACATAGGCGTCGCCGGAGGCGTCCACGGCGATAGCGCGGCTTTCATCGCTGCTGCTGCCGCCCAGGTAGGTGGAGAAGACGAAGGCGGAGCCGGTGGGGTTCAACTTCGTCACGAAGGCGTCGGAGGAGCCGCCGTTCGCCGGCTGCAAGGGGTTCGCCGTCGGGAAGTCGGTCGAGTTGGTCCCCCCCGTCACGTAGGCGTTGCCGGGGGTGTCCACAACGATGTGGTTGCCGAAGTCATCGCTGCCGCCGCCGAGGTAGGTGGAGTAGACGAGCACGGGGTTTGCAAGGTTCAACTTCGCCACGAAGGCATCAAAGTCACCGCCGCCGAATGCCGGCTGCAAGGGGCCTGCTGTCGGGAAGTCGGTCGAATTGGTCCAACCTGCCACGAAGGCGTTGCCGGAGCCGTCCACCGCGATGCCCCAGCCGACGTCCGTGCTGCTGCCGCCGAGGTAGGTAGAGAAGACGAGCGCGGAGCCTGTCGCATTCAACTTCGCCACAAAGGCATCCCTGAAGCCACCTGAAGTGTTCGCCGGCTGCAACGGGTTCGCCGTCGGGAAGTCGGTCGAACGGGTCCCACCCGTCAGATGGGCGTTGCCGGCGGCGTCCACGACGATGGCGCGGCCGAAGTCATCGCTGCTGCCACCGAGGTAGGTGGAGTAGAGGAGCGCGGAGCCGGTGGGGTTCAACTTCACGACGAAAGCGTCGAAGGAGCCGCCGTTCGCCGGCTGCAAGGGGTTCGCTGTCGGGAAGTCGGTTGAACGGCTCCAACCCGTCACGTAGGCGTTGCCGGAGGCGTCCACGGCGATAGCGCGGCCTTCGTCATCCTCGCCGCCGCCGAGGTAGGTGGAGTAGTTCAACACCGGGTCAATGAACAGAGATCTGCCGGCATCATAGCTGCCCACGCGAAAACCGACCCGGCGCTCACCCTGCAACACATAGCCGCCAGGGATGGCGTGTTTAGCGCCGTCGATTTTCTGATAGATGGTCGGAGCGTGCAGAATAACGCGGCCATCATCAATCTGTAGCACGAGGTTGCCCCCGACATCTATTTCAAGCTGATCTGTGCCCTGAAAGGCGAGCCCTATCGCGTCAGGATCGGCGCCGGGAGCGACAACGAAATCGTATTCCAGTTGGCGCTGGTCGCCGTAGTAGACGAGGTTCACACCAGGGTACACGTCCTGGTATTGGACCCTGGCGAAGGTGGGGATGTTGGTGACCCACTTCCGTGTATCGTTTCCGATGAAGTAGTTAACCTGGCCGGGCAGTCTATCGAGACCCGTCACCCGGGGCGCAGGGTTGGCACCGAGAAGCTGCATACGCAGTACGGTATATGCTGTTGTGGCCCGGGTATCCTCAGGCCAGGCGATCATTCGGGCGGCCCCCATCTGTTGCGGGGTCGTAGGCCCGGTGGGTCTGCTCAGGGTCAGCACTGCCTCGGTGGGGGTCAGGAATAGGGCATAGCCCCTGTTGCGGGCCAGGAACTTGACCTGGGAATGGGTTTGGCCCTGGTTGGCCTCAAAGCTCAGGGGAAGCCTGCCGTAGACCTCCTTCCCCCACGACTGGATGGTCCCAGACGGGCCGGCAGGTGCGGACAGCGGTCGCCCGCTGCCTTTGACCAGGAGCAAAGCCGCGATGACGGTCGCCATCGTGAGCACTACCCATCTACACAAGTTGATATGCTGCCGTCCTTTGAGAGTTCTATCCATGATTCTCTACCGTACACTTTTCGAGGGGAACGGGTTATCAAGCCACCGCCACAGTAATGTCATCCCTTCGACAGCTCCTGGACCGGACCAGGCCTCAGGGCAGGTCCGAGGCGAAGCCGAAGAATCCCTGGAAGGCTACAATGACCCTTAACGTGGCTGGATAATACTCGAGCTGATCACCCAGGTCATCTTTTTGCGTTACTACTCAGCCTGCTCGGCCTGGATTGTCAAATCCAGGCCGAGGGTCACGGGATCAACGCGATTTCGCTCTTCCAGCCGCCGGACCTGGCGATCCGGCGGGAGCGGCTGAGTAGTAACCTTTTTGCCAACAAAACAAGAGCTTTGACTACCCTATCAGGGATTCCTCACTCCGCTGGCGCTCCGTTCGGAATGACATGGGCGGGGCGGTTGTCCCGTGATGCCTGGAACTTCATCCTGTCCGACCGCCCCGCCAGCTGGCGAGCGGGTGCGCTCGCCAGCCCGGGCGTCTGAGCAGCTACGACCCCGATTTATTGTCCATAATAAACCTGTAACAGTGGGAGGTAGTTTCTTGACCCGCCGAAAGGTCTCGGAGTTGGGACTGGTGATGGCGTGCCGGTTGGTGTCACCGTCGGCGTTGGGACCCCGGATGGGAGGAGGCTGTTGCCAGAAACCACCAGGGCATAGGGTTGGGGACCATAGGGTGCGTTGTATGCCCTGACGATGACCTGATAGACCCCCGCCGGCACGTTTTCAATGACCACGTCCTCAACGTTGTTGAGACGATCCGGGCTCGAGCCGCCGTTGCCGTAGTAGTGTGCACCATCCGGACCTACGACTTCCAGGTCCAGGTCGTTCACCAGCGCCCGAGCAGCCGGCAGCGCTCCCGGATAATCTGTCCAGCCCAACGTCACTCGCAAGGCCGCCGGATCATCAGGTGCTGCGGCGATGGTGTACGCGTAGACGGCGCTCTCACCAGTCTCCAGCCCTGCCGTGTGGTCATCGAATTCGATGCGCCGTGGTGACGCCGGCATCAGGCTGTTCTTCACGTTCACCCGTCCCCAGCCGATGACATTGTTGGGCACCTCCCACGGAATTTCTTGCGTCTCACCGGTCCCGTACTGACCGGGGGCGATGTTGACAGCGCCGTTGACCAACGTGGCTTTAATCAGAACGGCGCTGGGGTTGCTGAGCCCCTTCTGCTCCACATAAAACTCCCTCACCAGGGCGCTTGCTCCGGCCACCAGTGGGGTTGACATGCTGGTGCCTCCGCCCAGGCTATAGTGCTCGTCGATCGCTCCCCAGCCCACGCCGGCCTCGGGGTCATGGGAGCGCGCTGAGATGATGTTCACCCCGGGCGCTACCAGATCGGGCTTGATGCGCCCGTCGTCAGTCGGCCCCCGACTGGAAAAAGCAGCCATCCCGTTCGGATTGTCCGAGATCAGATCGTTGATGAGGGGGTAGACGTAATAAATGTACGTCCAGCGTGCCCATAGCACGTCCGTTTTCCGCTGACTCTCTGTGGCTCCTACGGTGATGACGTTCTTGGCGGTGCCTGGCGAGCTAATGGCATCCGGGTCAATGACACCGAAGGGAGGAAAAACGTCCTGCCCTCCATTCCCCGCCGCAAAGATCAGGCTCATGTCCTTGTGCGTCCAGGCGAACTGGTCTGCCATCTGTGAGCGGAAGGAGTACTCCCCTTTGCCATCTGTTCCCCAACTGTCGGAATGGATGCGCGCCCCATCCTCGTATGGAGGGCCGAAGAGATGGTTCAAGTCCTCCGGAATTCCTCCCAAAGTGCCCTCCTGGTCCATGACCGACTGCACGATCAACTGCGCTTCAGGTGCTACGCCAGCGAAGGAGCCTGCATACTGGTGTTCGGCCGGATGGCTGCCGGAAAGGACGCCGCTGCCCAGAATCGAGCCGGCCACGTGGGTACCATGTCCGTGCCGGTCCCGCCACACGCCTTCCCAGCCCAGGCCATAAGCCCTGAGTACCCGGCCGCGGAAATCGGCGCTCAGGGTGTTCAGGCTGCCGGTGTCCAGGCCGGTATCCGCGACGGCCACCACCTGGCCCTTACCATAGATCCCCAGGTCCTCCCAGACCGGCATCACTTCCATAATCGTGTCACATGCCACGTTGTTGGTCAGTTGGGGATCGTAGTAGGGCGCAATCCATTCGACGGCTGGGAGGCCGGCTATTTGCTCCAGGGCGGCGCGCGGCACGACGGCCCGGACGTAGCCGCCTGGCTCACCCTGCCAGGCGGCCAGGACTTCGCCCTCCAGGCTGGTCAACTGAGCGCCAAGCGTGCTGATGTTGTCACCTGGGAAGGTCTGGATGACCACGGGCACTTTGTTGTCCCCCCAGACATCCAGGCCGGGGCTTAGCTTGTAGGCCGGCCGGTAGGGGCCGATCCAACGTACGAAAGGCAGAGCCCGAACCTTCACTTGCGTGGCACCATCCATTCTGGCGACGAAGGCGAAATCGGGGATGTAGTCCAGGAGCACAGCGCCCAGTTCCTCTGTCCTGGCTTTCCATTCCTTCTGGATCGGGCCCTGGAACTGAACGAGGTAGTAGCTGAAACTCCCGGCAGAGCGCACCCCGGTCTCTGGGGCGATGGCCGGCGCGGGAAGATTCTCAAGGGGGTCGAAAGTGACCCGCTGTAACATGATCAGAGGAGTGCCGGCCTGGGTTGGAGGCTGAGCATGTAGAGGCAAAGTGGCCACGAAGAGAAGACACGAAACGATACCTGATAGCAAAAGCAACCAGCGACTGCCCATTCTCTTCCTCCTCAGAGTCCATGAAAAAAGCCGCTCATCGGCAACGCTCCTCTCACCGATGGACGGCCTTGTCCAGGGCACGATAGCCCCCCCTGGGCCTATGAGATGGACCAATAGCATATCACAAAGCAACCAGAATGTCAAATTTCAGCACTCTCTGGCTTGACATCCGGCCAAAATCGGGGAACTCCCATACGGACAAGTCGCGATCTACCGGAATTCCCCCATAGACATGGGCTGACTAAGGCGTTATCATTAGATTCACTCTTGGTCTCAAGGCAGACTGCTTCTTATCGAAGCATGCAATGCCTTGACAGGCGGGAGATCAAGGCGACAATCTGTCCTACAACTCCCGCACCTTTCTGAGAAGGAGGGCCACCAGCGGGATCAGCGAGCTCGTGATGCCAAAGTTGGTTGGCTCAGCAATAGGAACTGGCATAATGGAAAGGAGACAATCAAAGATGACCTTCTGGAAGAAGGGACTGGTGCTATTCGGCCTGGTGCTGACCATCACCATAGGATTTGGCACAGGCGTAGCTCAGGCTCAAGGCCCCCTGGTGGTCCGGAACCTCAACATCCTTTGGAACCAGGACGGGCAGATGATCAGCCGGACAATGCACTTCACGGGACGGTGGGTTGATGATGTTCCTGATGTCTACCTGGCTGACATCCCAATGAGCACGGTGGCCAACACCTCTCTGGATGTGCGGCGGTTGGAATGGCTGTGGATCTGGAACAACGGCAACCGCATCGAGGCAGTCCGGCAGCAGTTAAATGGGGGATTCATCGGTCGGGGACAGCCTTTCACCGTCGTACAGGAGGATGTCCAACTGCTGGTGCCTGACATCACCTATAACAGCCGGCGGGATGAACACTTGCTGGTTTACGAAAGGTTGGAGAAAGATGGAAGCGTTACGGTTGTTGCCCAGATTCTGCGCCCGCATGGCCTGAAGAAGGGCAGACCCATCATCGTTGCCAGAAACGCAGGCGAGGGACCCTTCCCGGCTATTGCCAGACCTGCCTACGGTGCTGCTCAGGATATCTACCTGGTTGTTTGGAATAAGGGCACCAAGATCATGGGGCAGGCGCTGCGCTCCAGTGGCGCTCTGCGGGGGCGTCCCGTCGTTCTGGTGGATAATGACACGCTGAAGCAACCTCACCCCACGGTGGCCTTTAACACGCGGCGTGGCGACTGGCTGTTGACATACACCGAACCGGTTGTGCTGGAGAACAATGTCAGGGGAACCAACCTCTACATCCGGCAGCTCAGTTCGAGCTACTATCCGACCGTTCCCCCTGAGCTTGTGCACACGTTCAATGCTCCGCTCGTGTTCAACAGCTTCTACGACGCAGAGTTGGACGAGTACGTGTACGCCGGCTTCTTGCTGGGACGCGGCCTACCGTTTACGCACTGGATCAGGGCCCGGACGAACGGTGACATCCGCGAGGTCTTTGTGGCCACCCCCGAGGTCTTACCGAACTAGCAGGCCACAGGACAGTGGTCAGTGATCAGTAAACAGTAATCAGTGATCAGTAACCCGCGTTGGCAACTGATCACTGATTACTGTTTACTGATCACTGATTACTGGTCACTGATCACTGATTACTGTTTAGTTGAACCGCGTCATGGCGACGTCAATCCCCTCTGTCAGCCAACACTCAATGGCGGCGACGGCTCGCTCGCGCACCTCAGCCACGATGGGGAGTTCGTTTTTAGTGAAGGGGCTCAGAACGTAGTCCGCCGGGTCCCACCCGGCTGGGGGCCGGCCAATACCCACCCGCAGCCTTGGAAAGTCCTCCGTGCCCAACTGCCGGATGATGGAGCGCATCCCCCGATGTCCCCCCGACCCTCCCCCGGGTCGCAGGCGCAACGTGCCCAACGGAAGATCGAGATCGTCGTAGACCACCAGCATGTCTTCCAGAGGCGTCTTATACCAATGTGCCAGGGGACCGACTGACTCGCCACTTTTGTTCATGTAAGTCAGCGGTCGTGCAAGAACGATCGATTGATCGTCAATTTCCCCTTTCGCCACGCGCGCTTTGTGCTGCAGCCTGTCGAAAGCCAGGCCGTGGGCTTCAGCCAATGCCTCAACGACCTGGAACCCGATGTTGTGCCGATGGTCAGCGTACTTTCGGCCAGGGTTGCCGAGACCGACAATCAGTTTGGGTGCGATCTCCTGATCTCCCTAGATGAGCCGGCGGAGCAGCGAAATTAGGCCGATGAAAACGAAGATAGCTGTCGTCGTGCCGGCGCCGAGCAGGAAGAGATCCTGCAGCCGAGGCACATCGAAAGCGCTACGCACGGTGTCTCGAATCGTAGCGAGGTCTGGCAATGCCGGCTGGCGGGTCGGAATGATAGCCAGAACTGTTGGGGTGGGGGTGGGCGGGGCCGGCGTGGCTGTCGCGTGCGGCGTCG
The DNA here is from genome assembly GCA_964532665.1 of uncultured Anaerolineales bacterium. Classification (GTDB taxonomy): domain Bacteria; phylum Chloroflexota; class Anaerolineae; order Epilineales; family JAANWY01; genus CAZHMV01. Next base: position 21,107 of record CAZHMV010000010.1, on the reverse strand, counting down.
CGGTCACCGTCGGTCCGGGTAGTGTCGGTGGCGCTTCGGGGGTGAGCGTCGCCGTTGGCTGGGTGTTGGCGATGGTCAGATTGCGCACAAAATAACGACAGGCCTCTTGCCCGCGAACATCCACCGCGGTTAGTTTGAGATTGTACTCGCCGTCGGGAAGGGCCGGCGTGTTCCAGCGATCGAGGACGCCGTTGAGAATCGGCTGGTTGTACGTCTGGCTCACAGCTCGCCAGAAGTCCGGTTGATCGGCCGTGGAGTATTCCACCTTGTAGAATTGAAAGTTGCCAATGGATGCGCTGCCCTCGATGGTCACAATGCCACGCAGCTCAGCTTCCGGGCGCGGGGACGTAATCTCTACTTGTGTGCATTGTTGGTAGTTCGGTGCAGCTTCCGTTGTGGAAAGGCCAAAAGCAATGCCGGCGACCAGCCATGTACCGAACAGTGCAATGATCAATGTCCGCATGAAATCTCCTTGCGTAAAAGATGAAGCCAGCGAAGTGTAGCACAAAAGGGGGCACTCGACAAACGTTCCTACCCAGCCACCCTCCCGCAGGTTGCGATGCGCCGTGGTCTTGCATCCGAAAAATGGCCTTGAAGCAGCGATTCTCGGTCAGAGAGGCTTCGAACCTGCGGGAGGGTGAGTGGCCACCGATGAACATCGACTCATCGACGTGAAATAAGAGCCAGGTAAACAACGGGCGTCGGTGTGGCGGTAGGCGTCGCCGTCGCGGTGGGCGGTGGCGTTTGCGTCGCGGTGGGCGTGGGACTTGCTGTTGGCGTGACGGTTGGCAATGGACTTGGTGTCATCGTCCAGGTAACTGTCGCGGTGGGGGATGGCGATGCTGTCCAGGTGGATGTCGGGGTGGATGTCGGTGTGGCGGATGGCAGCCGGGTCGGAGTGACTGTCCACGTGGGCGTTGGTGAGGGGGTGGGTGTCAGCGACGGCGCGGGAGTCGGTTGGAGTGGGGCAAGGTTGAAAAGGCCGTAGACGGTGCCGGCCCCGTTCCGCCCCTCGGGCCGTGTCTCCGTGATGCCCATCAGCAGGTCCGGGTGGCCGTTGTTGTCCAGATCGCCCGTGCCCAGCAGAGACCACGGGCCGCCGGTGTAAGGTTCCTCGCCCCACACCGCCGTATCCGGCTCATCGCTGGCGAGGTCCAGAACCGGGTCCTCGAATGAGACCCGCCCGCTCCACAAAGCCAGCAGGCCGGCCTGGGGTCGGCCATCGACATCGGCTTCCGGCACGTTCACTAACATCTCGGCCAGGCCGTCACCCCCCAGGTCCCACAAGGCCACAGCGTAGCCGGCACGCGCATTGGCTGCCGGTCCCCAGATCGTCACGTCGGCGATGGCTGGCAGGTCCGTCTGTGTCTGGGTGGTGTCCAGAGGCCCGAGCACCAGGTAGGCAGCGCCGGCCCGGTAGCGGCCGTCCGGCGAGGCGGTAGGCGCGCCGATCAGTAGATCTGCCTGGCCGTCCCCGTTCGCGTCGCCGACAGCCACCGCGTAACCGGCTCGCTGGCGCGCTGTGCCCCACAACACCACGTCGGGGGTGTGGTCGCGCAGATCGACAACGCCCCCCATCGCATCAACGTCGAGGAAAATGTAAACGGCGCCAGCGTCAATCGCTTCGCCCCGGTCGAGCCCCCTTGCCCCAACAACCAGATCGATGCGGCCGTCGCCATCTACATCGCCCAGGCCGAGGCCGCTGCCGAAGAAGCCGGCCGGCTCCACCCCCCGGATCGTCAGAGCGGCGTCGGTCAGCAGATCAACGGTGCCGCTCAGGTCGCGCCGGCCATGCAGCACGTACACAGCGCCGCTGTTTACGATGCGCTCTTCGGTTCGGTTAGAGGCCGGCGCACCCAGCACAAGGTCGTCAATGCCGTCACGGTTCAGGTCCGCGACGGCGTAGACGGCGCCAGCATGCTCCCCGTCTACCGCACCCCAGATGGCCGCGTCGGCCGAGGCCTGTGTCATGTCAATGAGCGCGCGGTTCCAGGTCTGCGTTCCTCCGAAAAAGACGTCGCTGGTGCCGGCTGTCTGGCGACCGGGCGGGCCGGCATTGAAGTCAAGAACAATCAGATCGTCAACCCCGTCGCCATTCAGATCGGCGACGGTCGTGTTGTACCCCAGCCGGCCTTCGTCCGTCCCGCCCCAGATGTCCACATCGGGGGTGCGCTTTGCCATGTCCACGTTGCCGCTGACCACCGGATTGCCGAAGAGGACGTAGACCTCGCCCGAAATATTGCCGGTCGGATCGGACTGGTCGGCCCCGACGGCGATGTCGGCCAGTCCATCGTTGTCAAAATCGCCAACGGCGAAGGATCGCCCCGTATGATCCAACGCCTTGCGACCGATAATGCGCAGGTCCGCCTGGCTGCGCAGGTCAATCACGGTGTCCGACGGAGCTGCCCCGGCGAATGCGGCCAGTGCTCCGACGGTGAACAGCAACAGGCTTCCCGCTACCCACGTCCATCGCCGCATCACGCCCTCTCCGCATCGATGTGAACGATGTCGCTCTCGGCAAACAGAAGCCCGACATCCAGGCCCATGCGTTGGTACAACAATGGCGGGACACTGATGTCTGCCAGGAAGATCTCGCCGACGACAGCTCGATCTGCGTTGGTGAAAAGCCCGGTCTTGGGCAGCGCCAGAGTCAGGGTCGCGCTGGCGTGGATCACGGGGTCGAAGGCCTGGCCTGAAGTCGTATCCAGGCCGGACGGCGTGTCCAGGGCGATGATCGGGGCGTCGCTGGCATTTGCCTGGCGGATCAGGGTAGCGGCAGGCTCGCGTGGTGCTCCCCGCAGCCCATAGCCGATGAGGGCATCCAGGATGAGGTCGGCCGGCGGGAGGTCGTCGATGGGCGCGACGTGGATGGGAAGATGCATGGCCTGAAGGATGCCAAGCTGGTGGGCCGGCACGCCGTCGAATCGCTCCGGACCGTCCGTCAGGATGACGGCTACATCGGCCCCCCAGGCGGCGAGCCGGCGGGCGGCTACCAGGCCGCCTCCGCCGTTGTTGCCTTTGCCGGCCAGCACTACCACTCGCCGGCCAACCACCGATCCGCCAGAGCGATCCCGGGCCAGCAGGGCAAGTGCCCGGCCGGCATTCTCCATCATCTGAATCAGCTCGATGCCGAAGTCCTCGATCATGGCACGATCAACTTCGCGCATCTGGTCAGTCGTAATAGCAAGAATCACGGTCCACCTCCTTGCAGCAGTTCAGCCACCCTTGCGAGGGTTACAAAAATGAGACCCTTAGGGTTTTCAGGAAACCCTAAGGGTCTGAGTTTGCATGATTCTCTAACGCCTACATCTGCTTGCCCCAGACACATACCGGTGACGTCGTCGGGGTTGAACTTCCCCCCTTTGGCTCCAGAGTGATGGCCAGGCTTGTGAATTGGGTTCCCTGCGGAGCCAGGTCAATGTAGAAACGACCCCAATGACCCGAACGGACGGCGAACGTGCCGGCGCTGGATGTCCCACTCCCGGTCATGATCCACATCTGGTAGACCTGGTCGAGGGGCGCTGGATTCAGCCCGACGATGGTCAACAACGCCCGTCCCTGAGCTTCATTGACAAACAGGTAGCCACGCGCGTCCGGGTCCTGCGCCGTTCCCTGTAACCAGATTGCCCGATCAGCGTGGGTGATGAACATCACGTCGCTGCGCAGTTGTGCAATTTGCGATGATTCATACCACCCCCAGGCACCAAAAGCAACTGCCATGATCAAAGCGACGGCCGCCGCTGCCCAACCCCAGCGGAACCGGGATGAGAGTTGTGTTGGTATGAATGCTGTGCGATAACTGCCCGTAGGGGTGTGGAAGGCTGTGTCTTCGGGCAGAACCGGCGGCGCAGCCGAGTTGCGGCGCGGGGGAGACGCCTGCGATACTCCGGGTGACCCCGAGGCCGGCCCGATCATATGCGCTGGGTTGTCGGTAAGGATGTCGTCCAGCAGGTCATCCACGTCGGGAAGCGCATCTTGCTCCTCGAGCATAGCCAGGTCATACAGTGTGTTGTGCAAGTCGGAACACCTGTCGCACTGCACCAGGTGCTTGTACACCAGTGGCAAGAGTTGCGTTGCTTCCTCGCCGGCAACTTCCAGATCGACATATCTGGCGATCAGTTCAAAAACCTGATCGCAGTCGATTTCCTCATTCTCGGTCGCAAGAATGCGGTAGATCAGTTGCTCAAGCTCATTGTGATCCATAAACCTGTTCCCCTGTGACAAAGAGGTTTGATTAGTTCGCAGTGTCTCCCAGTCGTAAGACGCAGTCGAGGCACATCGTCTTACGTGGGCAACGGGTTCGTAGCAACCGCTTCAGCGGATTGCGTTTTGGAAAGTACGACTGAAGTCGTTACTACGAGCCCCCTGGACAGGGTTGACAAAGTGCTAGTCCTCATGGAAGAGAGCCAGTATTTCATCCTGGGACAGACCGAGCTTCAGCAGCCGGTCCTTTAGCTTCACGCGAGCGTCGTGGGCAATCTTGTAGATGTTATTCCGATTGGTTCCCAGTTCCTCTGCGATGGTGGCCGGCGGGACGCCATGAAAATACTGATTGAGAAAGACCATCCGCTGTCGTTCGGTGAACTCGTTTTCGATGACATTGCTGATGAGTTCCCAGATCCGGTCACGTGTGACCCGCCTGTCGGGATCGCCGGCCGTGGAGTCTTTTAGCGTTGCCAGAAGGGGCGGAAGTGTGTCCTCGGCTTGCTCTTTCATGGCATCCAGAGATACGTTGTCCCAGCGCCGGCGGCGCAGATCGCCTGCAGCCTGGTTGATCGCAACGCGATACGCCCAGGTCGTGAATTTGCTATCGCCCCGGAACGTATCCAGCTTCTCCAGAATCTTCAACAGTGCGTCCTGGGCAGCGTCCTCAGCCATCTGTGCCAACTCATCGCGGGCCAGGTGCGAAAGGTCGCTGCGCCGGCGATGATAGTAGAGGAAAACGGCCTTCAGCAGGTATTCACGCAGGTCCTGAATGGCCGCGGAATGGGACGCACCGTGGGACTGAAGATCACGCAGCCAGTCCTCGTTACTCCGGGTGCGCTCGATTACTGCACTTCCTTCTCTTGCCACACTTGCCTCCTCGTGGAGTGTATTATAACATAGGGGGCAAGAATAAAGAAATAGGCGGGATTACAATTTGGAGGGAATAGTGAGATTTGCGGTCGTCGTGGGCCTGTTTCTTGGTCTATCCCTGCTTGCCGGTTGTGCGCCGGCATCAGGCACCGGCCGAGTCACCATTCGGCTGGCAGCGGATATACAGCAACGAGATCAACTGTCATCTCTGGAGGTAGTCGTCGAGACGGCCGGGGTTCACCACGCCGATCAGCCCATCGGGACTGGTTGGGTCAACTGGCAGGCTGAACCACACCGCGTCGATCTGATGGCGCTGAGTCCGGATAGGACAATGTACCTGGGGACGGGTGAAGTGCCGGCAGGTCGCTACGACCGCGCACGAGTCGTCGTGGAGGCCGGCCGGGCCCAGGCCGCCGGCGACGGCACACCCGTCCCCCTGATCTTCAACGTGGAGCCCATTGCCATCCCCTTCGAGATCAAAAACAGGGATCAGATCGACATCACCATCGAGCTCATCGCACTGGCCCAGGCGGATGGCGGCTACCACTTGTTCACGAAATCCGCCGCTATCAGCAACCGATGAGTCTTACCTTTTCTTCAGGCGCTCCGTTCCCTCATTCTGTCGAAACGCCGGCTCGAAGGACACGAACTTGCTCCAGCCTTCAAAAGCGACCAGGTCCACCTGGTCCGCCGGAATCTCGAGTATCTCCACGTGGTGGTTTGCCTTCAGGAAAATGGTATAACCTCCGCCTCCGTTGTTCTTGGTCGCCAGAATGCAACCCCGGTCCGGCACGCCGGTACGGATGAACTGCCCAAAACAGGACTCACAGGCAGCCAGATTTGCCTCGCACTGGTTGCGGTCAATCCACACCTTCATTACTGACTTCCTCCTGACCCTCGATTGCGGCGGATGCATTAGAGGCGTCCGAAATCCGAAGAGACGTTCGCCTACTCCCCGTAATTGTAGCAAGCGAAGGTCAGAATTGAGTCCAAATACTATCCAATCGTGGTAACTATTCCACGAAACCAGAGCTGGCACTGCAAAAGTAGCTTCCGGTGGGGGAAGGGTGGGGCACCGACAGAGCAAGTTTTCCTCACGGATGGAAAAGAACACGGATAAAAACAGAGAAAGTTTGATTCTATCCGTGTTTCTTTCTATCCGTGAGATGAGCTTTCGGTAGGTTTGATGGATGCAGGACCACATCGGCGGTGGTCAGGCATCCGTCCTTGAACAGCCGGCTGATTTGCGACGCGAAACGGGGATAGCGTTGCATGATTGCGCTGGTAGGCCCTTCTGCCACGACCTGCCCGTCTTCCAGGATTACCATCCGATTGGCGATGGCCGCCACCAATTCCACATCGTGGGTCACCACCAGCGCGGCATGGCCGGCGGCCCGATGCCGGCGCAAGATCGAAGTCAGCGCGGCCTTCTGCCGGTAGTCGAGACCGCGAGTCGGCTCATCGAGCAGCAGAAGCTCTGGCTCCGCTGCCAGAAAAGCCGCAATCGCCACCCGCTGGCGCTCGCCGACGCTCAGGTCCCACGGATATTGCTCTGCCAACGGCATCAGTTCGAATGCTTCGAGCACCTCGCGGCCGTCGGCCGGCAGGTGATGGCTGCGTCGGGTGAAGGCGATCTCCTCCTGCACAGTGTCAGAGAACAGCATGGCGCCGGCATTCTGGGGTACAAACCCGGCGAATGCCGCAATCTGGTCCGTGGATAGCGCACGGGCATCTCCCCCCAGTAATTCGATCCGGCCCCGACCTGGCTGAATCAGCCCCATCACGCACCGCAGCAGGGTCGTCTTGCCGGCTCCGTTCGGCCCCACCACAGCCACAACCTCACCGTGGCCAACCTGCAGGTCCACGCCTCGCAGCACTGCCACATCCGATCCCTCGTACGCACACCACAAATCGGACACCTGCAAAGCCGCAGCCGGCTCGCGTGGCCCCTCGGAGATCCCCCGCACATCCGCTCCCAGGTCTTCTCCAATGTCCCTGTCTCCTCCGACTGCTCCGTCTCCTCTGCTTCTTACAACGTGGCGTCTCGCCTCTTCAACCGTCAGCGGCAGCGGTTCCCACCCCGCGGCCCTGGCTAACTCGATCACCGGTGGCACCAGATCGGACTCCCGCATAATGTCCCGTGGCCGGCCAACCATCGGCGGCCGCCCTTCGCCTGGGAAATAGATGATCCCGTCTACGTACGGCAGCACGCGTTGCAGGCGGTGCTCCGCCAGGATGACAGTCAACCCGAGTTGCCGATTTAGCTCCGTCACGGCCGTGAGCACTTCGGCTGCGCCGGCCGGGTCCAACTGCGACGTTGGCTCGTCCAGGACCAGCACCTGAGGTTGCAGCGCCAGGACCGAGCCGATGGCGACACGCTGACGCTCGCCGCCGGAGAGCGTGTCCACGCGTCGATGCTCCAGGGCATGCAGGTCCAGGACCTCCAACACTCGGGCCAGCCGGCGTTCCATCTCAACGCGCGGATAGCCCAGATTCTCCAGGGCAAACACCAGCTCATCCTCGACACGGTCGGTGACAAACTGTGCTTCCGGGTCCTGGAAAACAAAGCCGACGGTATCGGCCATGCCTTCTGTGCCGCGCGCGACAGGGTCGCGGCCGGCGACCTGCACGGTGCCTCGGATTGTCCCCCCTGTGAAGTGGGGTACCAGTCCGTTGAGCAGGCGCAGGAAAGTTGACTTGCCGGCTCCCGACGGCCCCATGACGAGGACAAACTCGCCGGCCTCGATGGACAGTGACACGCCGTTCAGGGCCGGTGTGTCACTCTCAGGATACCAATAGCTGACGTTATGTAGCTCGATCGCCGCGCCCGTGTGCAGGGGGGCAACGGCACGGAGGTGCAGAGGAGGTGCGGGGGGGGCAGCTTTGCTCCGCTGCTCCCCTGTTTCTCTGCGCGGAAGAACGGCCGGGACAGCCGCAAGCAGCAGTGCCAACCCAACAAGTGGGTTGAAAGCCGGCAGCGCTGCCCGAGGGTAGGGGCTGTACATCAGAGCGCCGGGCCACACCAGGGTCAGGGCGCCGACAACGACCAGGGTGACAGCGGCGGTGGCCATGACCAGCGCATCGTGCCGGCCCAGACGCAGAGGGCGATAGCGGGTTCGCCTCCGCGATGGGTTGGCACGCCACGATAGCGCCAGGAAGACCAAAACGCCTGTGCCAATGATAGCCCAACCGCTCCTGGCATGCTCTGGCCAATAGCGCGTCACAAACAGGCCACTGATGGCCGCCAAAACACACAGCAGCACGGCCAGCCGGCGTACGATGCCGGACCGACCACGATCAGCCGGCGTCGGAGACGCGGCTCCCCGCGCTTCCATGGCTTCGGCCAGGCCGATGGCCCGTTCCAGCGCGTTCCCCAACAGGGGCACCATCAGTGGCAGCAGGTCACGCATACCTCGGAATTGGTGCCCACGCAGCCGCTGAGCGCGCCGAATATCCTGCAGTGCAGCCATCATCTGTGGGACAAACACCAGGGCAATGGACACAACCAGTCCGGCCTGACGCATGAAAGTGGGGGTGAATTGCAGCAGGCGGTGGTGATTGACGGTGCTGTTGAAGGTGGCAAACACGAGGAGAAGCGTTGTCAGCGCCAGGCCGTTGATGAGGCCATACAGAAGCGATTCGAGGGTGATGGGACCACCCACCAGGGGCCAGCCGGCCGGCAAGGTGACGAGAACGGTCGCCCCCTGGTGGGCTACCAGCGTGTCGAAGAGAGCCGTCACCCCCCACAGCATGACTCCGAAGCGGATGACTACCCCCCAGGCGAGGGCAGTCGGCGACTGCCCTCGCCACGCTATGCGGACAGCCGCTGCCGCCAGGACGACAATGACCAGGTACAGCGGGTTTCGCGTGGACAGCGCCGAAACCAGCGCTGCTGTCAGCCAAACCAGCCATGTGAGGGGGTGCAGCATCATGGGGGGCTACGCGGCCAGCCGGTGCCGCCACAGACCAGCCAGCATGAATGCCAGGCTGGCGAGTGCCGCCGCGAGGACCCACCACGGACCAGGGCTGCCGCCGGTTGTCGGAAGAATGGCCGGCGCCTCTGCGGTGCTCAACATGGTGGCCATAGGGAACGATTTGCCGGCCACTGCCGGCACCGCCTGCACGGTGGCCAGGAAATTATCGTCCGATACCGCAGCCTGCCACTGGAAGGCCCCGTTTTCTTTCTGCAAGCTCAGCAGGGTATCCAGAGGGCTCTTTCCACCAACGGTCCAGTCGGACAGGTCGGCATGTATGGCATACAGCGCCTGCAGCACGTTGGCCGTCGAGTTGGCGTCGGTATCGGTGCCGTAGTCGGACGGTTTCTGGTAAGGCCAGCCGGCATCCTCATTCTGCACGCTTTTCAGGTAGGCGAGGGCGCGATCGATGACATCAGGCCGGGCGTTGACTGCCGCCAGTGCCTGAATCGCCAGCGCGGTCGTGTTCGTGTCACCCTGCGTGGCCGGGTCGCCGTTCCAGGCCCAGCTTCCATCTTCCGTTTGGGTGTCTGCCAGCCAGTTAATCGCCTTCTTCTCCACCGGTTGGCCAATACTCTCCAGTGCCATGATTGCCAGCGCCTGGGTGGGTACCGTGCCGTTTTCGCCATCGAACCGCCCGGTGGGACTGTCGTAGCTGTCCTCCAGGGCTTTCACGAAGTTCACACCGCCGAAGTTGCTGGGGTCCAGGCCGGCCGGCACCAGGGCCAGAATCAACTTCGCGGTCACGCCGGCTCCTTCGACCGCGTTTACATTCGACCGCAGGAAATCAATCGGCGTATTGCCGTTTGCCTGCCAGTGCACCATCTCATCTCCGGCGGCAGTGATGGCCAGTAGAGCGTCGATGGTACTTCCGACGGCACTCGGCTGACCGAACCCGCCGTCGGTGTTCTGTTGGCCGTGCAGCCAGTCCAGGGCTTCGGGAGCGCCGGCCTGGACCACGCCGGCCAGACAGAAGCTGAGAACAAGCAGAAGGAGTGCCGCGCGCTTCACTCCCGCGGCAGTTTCAGGGCATTGCATAGGTTGACTCCTTGTTGGTTTGTGAATCCAGGATTGAGGTCGGAGTGACGAAAAAAACCCTTGCCGATTCGACAAGGGGTGTGATTATGAGCATGATGGCATCGCCCCACCCCCTTTCCTCGAAGGTGTTCGGAGCGCCGGCAAAGGCGGGTGTTCTGGCTTTACCAGTGATCAGTGATCAGTGATCAGTAAACAGTGATCAGTAACCATAACTGATAACTGATAACTGATAACTGGTATTACAGTTGCGGGACAGCGCCGGACTTTCACCGGTCTTTCCCCATTGTACCCATAGCTTCCGGGCGTCAGGGTACCTTTGCCATTGCAGGTATTCAACTGACGCCAGTATATCACACCGGGCCAGGCCTGTCAAGTCACTTGACAAAGCGCGGAAATTCGGGTATCCTGTTAGGCGCAATGAATCTTGCCGGGAGGAGGCACGCATAAAATCTTGACCCGAACACGCACTGCCCTGATTATCGCGGTGATCGCTGTCTCCCTGATCATCGCCGGCGGGCTGACGATGGTACCTGAATCCGAACAGGTCCCCAGCCAGACCCGTGTCCTCAAGGTCCATCCCAAACCAGCCACTGAAGTCCGCCGGATCATCGGTGAAACGCTGCAACGTGGGACGCCAGATGATCTATCGTCATCGAAACCCAAGCTCCAGGTCGCCCCAGATTCCGGGTTGACGACGGCCCCCGGTATGTACCTGCCCTATCTGGAGCAACACGCGGTTCCCGTGCCGGCGGCCGAAACGGTCACGCCGAATGACTCTCCTCGCGAGCCGTTGCTACCGCCACCTGATGGCACAGTTCGCGAAGCACAGGTCCCCATTCTGATGTACCACTACATCTCGGTGCCACCGCCGGATGCCGATAAGATCCGCATCGGCCTCTCGGTACCGCCGGCCAACTTCGAGGCCCATCTTCGGTACCTGAAGGAGAATGGCTACCACACGATCTCGCTGCATCAACTGCTGCTATCCTTGACGCGGGGGGAACCGTTGCCCGATAAACCGATCATCCTGACGTTCGATGACGGCTATCGGGACAACTATGAGAATGCCTTTCCGTTGCTGCAAAAGTACGGCTTCACCGGCACCTTCTTCCTGATCACGAACTTCATCGACGAGGGCCGGCCGGCTTACGTGACCTGGGACCAGGTGAAGGAACTGGCTCAGGCCGGCAACGAAATCGGCGCGCATACCCGCGATCACCCGGACTTGCGCGGGAAGGACATCGACTACCTGGTGTGGCAGATTCTCGGCTCCAAAGAGGCGATTCAAAACGGTGCCGGCCTCACCCCCCGATTCTTCAGCTACCCATCGGGGAAGTACGACGACAACGTGATTGCAGTTCTGGCTTCAGCGCACTACTGGGGTGCTGTTACGGTTAAGCAGGGTGTTCATCAGTCATCAGAGAAGACCTTCGAGCTTCAGCGGATCCGCATTGACGGCAGCTACGGCGTCAATCAGTTGGATTGGGTGTTGAACTACTACTTGCAGCCGTAGGTTGCTCGCCCTGGGCATATCTTCGGACAGTCTTTGGTTCTTCGAGTTCGGCCAACATCGCGCTCGCTGTCTTGCCCGTGACGGGATGTTCCAGGGCCGGCGCAATTTCAGCCAGGGGGTACAGAACGAAAGCCCGGTCTGCCAGGCGCGGGTGGGGAATCTGCAGTCTTGTGCTGTGGCAGACTTCGTGGTCATAGAATAGAATATCGATGTCTATGCGGCGAGGCCCATAGCGGACCGTCTCCTGCCGGCCTAACCGTTGCTCGATTCCCTTCACAAAATCGAGCAGGGCGTGAGGTGCCAGATCGGTCTCAGCGGAACAGACAAGATTCAAGAACCACGGCTGGTTCTTCATGCCCCAGGGCTCTGTTTCGTAAACGGAGGACATGCTGCGCACATCAATCCGGCTCTCCAACATGCGGAGAGCTTTTTTGATGTACGCCAGGCGGTCACCGAGATTGGATCCCAGGCTCAGATAGACAGTAGGCATTGGCTCAGTCCCCGACGATTGTCGCAACGTTTGGAGTATGGGTCCGTTTTAGTTCAACGAGGAACGACAAACGGATTGTATCACAAACAACGTCTGATGACGAAATCCTTCTTCAAGAACCTATCCGAGCGAAATGTTTTTCGGATAGGCTGCAAAGCGGTCGCGCTCATCCTCGTCTGTGTTCTGGTCCTGGGTGTTGTCAGGCCGGCGGCCGGCCTGGCACAGGGGCCAACCGAGTGGCGCACGGCCTACCCGACGCAATCCGCCGTGCTCGACATCACGCTCACCGACGATGGCGGCGCCTGGGCTGTGGGCGCAGCCGGCACGATTCTACACAGCGACGGTGGGGTCTGGCGGCGTGTGGACAGCCCCAGCGACGAGACGCTCCACGCCGTGGCATTTGCGTCCCCCGATGATGGTTGGGCTGTGGGCAGGGCCGGCACGGTTCTGCACTATCAGAACGGAACCTGGCGTTCCGCCGTCGTGCCGACCACGTCTGCCGATGAATTATTTGACATAACATTTAGCGGCGATAGCGGGTGGGCCGTGGGACAGCGATTTGACGTAATATCGTACCAGTCGCAGGGGCTGATTCTGCACCTGAGTGGCGATACCTGGACCGAGGTGTCAATGCCCCAGACCGAACCGCTCTATGCCATTACCTTCGCGTCGGCCGATCAGGGTTGGGCCGTGGGTAAGGCCGGCACCATTCTGCACTGGGATGGTGTCGCATGGACGGCCGAAGGTAGCCAGACCAACGCCGATCTCTACGACGTCGCCGTCGTCGGCGACGATTTCTGGGCGGTTGGGGAAAACGGTGTCCTTGTCCATCGGAATCAAGCGGGCTTCTGGGTTCTATTGACCCCACACCCCACGCTGCGAGGTGTGGGATTTGCTGGCCCCGATGCCGGCTGGGCTGTCGGCGCAACGGGCACGGTTCTGCACTATGATGGGAAGACCTGGTCGCCGGTCGATACGCCGCTCGATGCTGACCTCTCCGGGCTGTTCGTCGATGCCGATGGCATCCCGTGGGTGACGGGAGGTGGTGGCCTCATTGGGCGTGTGACGCCAGGGGGTTGGCAATTCGTGACGCAACCCTATGTGCAAGTGGATCTGACCGCGATTGACCTGTTGGGTGAAATGGCCGGCTGGGCTGTTGGCGGCTGGCCGTTCCAGCCCACCGATGGTGTGGTCTTCTGGCAACGTGCTGACGAACGCTGGAATCCGCGCCTGGCTTCCGATGTCCCGCCTTTGTTCGACATTGACGTGCTCTCACAGGACGAGGCCTGGGCTGTGGGGCAGGATTTCCAGGTCGAAGAGCCGACACGGGCCGGCGTTGTGTGGCACTACATGGCCGGCGCCTGGACGGCCGCCGATAGCCCCGAAGTATCAGCTCTCTTCGCCGTAGAAGCCGTCAGCTCCGCCGACGTGTGGGTCGCCGGCCAGGATGGGGCACTCCTGCATTACGATGGAACTGCGTGGGAGAGATCTCCCATGCCGGAGAACATCCACCTGTATGGTCTGCACTTCCGGCTGCCAGGCGACGGATGGGCAGTCGGGGAGCGGCTTGATTTAATCAGTAAGCCGCCCCGTTACCTGGCTGTCGCTTTTCACTACGACGGCGTAAGCTGGCAGGAGATCCCCGTCCCGATTGGACCGCCGAGGCTCCTGGCCGTCTACGCCCTCGCAGCGGACGATGTCTGGGCTGTGGGGAACCTGGGCGCCATCCTGCACTACGATGGGCAGCGTTGGACGGTGGTGCAGGGGCAACAAGACTATCACCTCCTGGATGTCGATTTCGCCGGCCCGGATGATGGTTGGGCTGTGGGCACGCACGGGACCATATTGCGCTATCACGACAGCGCCTGGTCACCTGTCAGCAGCCCGACGACGGAAACCCTGAACGGTGTCGTCGGCCGGCCCTGGGGAGAGGCCTGGGCGGTCGGCAGCCAGGGGACCTTCCTTTACCATCCGAGGGATCCGCTATGGAACATATACCTGCCTCTGGTTGGCAGGTGAGGTGGAATGAGCCCTGAGGACTCCCGAGGTTTCCATGAATTCATTCGCCAGGCGCATCACGCGATTCCAGGTAAACCCATGACACGTAATGCACGTCGCCTGATCGTCTACGGACTGTTCGCTGTCGTCGTAGCCCTTAGCACCTTGCTGAGTCTGGGCATGCTCGCAACCGTGGCTGGGAATTCGCAACCTGTCCCGAGCCATGCCAAAGGGTTCGCAACTCACAACTCGCAACTCGCAGCACGTACTTTGCAATTCGCCCTTCCCGATTCGCGATTTGTCACGGCCACAATCCCCCTGGCGACGGGTGTACCTCGGTGGCCGCGTGCCCTGGCTGTTGACGAGCCCCTGGGCTTCGCCTACCTGGCTGATGGTGACCGAGGTACGGTAACTGTTGTGGATGGCCCCGCGTTGGTCAGCGTGATTCCTGTCGGGCAGGTGGTGACAGATGTTGCCGTCGATCCAGGCATGGGCTTCGCGTACGCCAGTGCACCGGATCCGTACACCTTGTTTAGCGGGCGCATTGGAGTCATCCAGGGTGTGGAACTGATCACCCACGTGGTCGTTGGGGGGTATCCCGGGCCGGCGGCGGTTGATTACCAACATAACCGGGCGTACGTGGGGGTGCACACCGCATCTTTCTTCAGTGATCAGGTCATCGTTCTGCAGCGAGACGTCCCAATCGCTGTCGTCAATACCCCGCCCGACATTGTTGCCCTGGATGTCGATTCAAAGCGCGGACGGGCGTATGTCGTCAGCGAAGCCGGCCCGAGCCTCTCGGTCATCGACGGGGTGGCGAATGCTGCTGTCATCTCGCTGAATGATGTCGGTGTGCCGCGAGACCTGGCTGTTGACCCCACGTCGGGCCTGGTGTACGTCGTCGGCCAGTCTCCACTCCGCCAGACCGGCACGGTCGTTGTGATCAGCGACACACAGCAGATCGGTTCAGGGCTTCCGGTCGGGGCGGACCCTCGGCATGTGGCCGTTGACCCGCAGCATGGCCTGGTGTATGTCACCAATGCCGGCGATGACACGGTGACGGTGATCGCGGGTACGGGGGTCATCGACACGATTGACGTTGGCCCTGAACCAGATGCCATCGCTGTAGACCCGGCCCACAACCGGGTATATGTGTCAAATGCCGGCGATAACACGACGACTGTGCTCTCCGGTGAGGAGGTCGTGGCCACGTTGCCGGCCGGCGGTGGCCCCGTGATCGCTGATACGCAGCGGGGCGTTGCCTACCTGGCGGGGAACGGGCTGGCCGTAGCAGTGAATGATCGGCTGTTGGGACGCCTGCCGGTAGCCGCGATGCCGGCGCGACTTGCCGTCAACCCGACAACCGGGCTGGCGTATGTCTGTAATCAGGGTGTGGACACGTTGAACGTGCTCTCTGGCACTGAGGTACTTGCCACATTGCCCTTGCGTGATGTGCCAAGAGACGTGGCGGCGGATCCGCTGAGCGGGTGGATCTATGTTGCGCAGGAGACCGCGCTGGCGGCAGTGCAGGATGCCGCAATTGGAACAACGCTGCCGATTGCAGCGCGGGATGTCGCGCTGGATCCCCTCCGAGGTCTCGCCTATGTGGCCGGTGACGGCGTTGCCGTGATCAGCGGGACGCAACTGCTGGGCACGGTGGATCTGGGTCAGCCGCCCCGAGCGGTGGCGGTAAATCGCAGGACCGGGCTGGCTTATGCGACGGCCGGCGGCGCGGAAGACGGTTTTGTGGCGGTGATCAGTGGCACAGAGCGTATCGGCATTG
The DNA here is from genome assembly GCA_964532665.1 of uncultured Anaerolineales bacterium. GTDB lineage: Bacteria > Chloroflexota > Anaerolineae > Epilineales > JAANWY01 > CAZHMV01. The sequence goes on along the minus strand of CAZHMV010000010.1, from coordinate 5,235 downwards.
TCCGCACCGGCGGTGCCCCGGCGGGGCTGGTCGTGGACCCGGTGCGGGATCGCGTGTTTGTGTTGCACCGGGGGCAAGGCCGGCTGTCGGTGATCGAAGGGACGCAGCGCCGTTTTCCCAACATTTTCCTCCCACGACCGGCGCTGGATGCAGCCGTCAACCCACTGACGGGCGATGTATATGTGGCCACGCGTGGGCCGCTGGTTCTGGCCCAGGGACTGGATGGTAGTGTGATCGGTCTGGGGCTTGAGGCGCTGGCCGTGGCCGTCGATGTGAAGCAGGGTGTCGCCTACGCAACGACGCGGGATGGCCAGGTCGCGGTTCTGGATGGGCCGAATCTGGTGACAATGCTGCCGGCCGGCCACCGCCCCATCGATCTGGCCATTGATTCAGAGACTGGCCGCGTGTACGTCGCCAACTTCGGCAGCGACACGATCACGGTTATCGAACGTCGGGGGCTACCGAGGATTTATCTTCCGCTGTTGCGGCGGGGTGCTTACCCGTAGCGAGAGGCGTTCTTCACTGCGAGACCAGGTCCGCTACCAGCATGTCGAGGGCCAGCTCGGGTTGCAGCCGGCCTGTCTTGATGGCCTCGTCGGTCTCCAAAACCTTCTGATAGATGAGATTCAACTGGCTCGGGCTGAAGTTCCGTGCCTGAGTCAGGGCCTTTTGAGCGACGTATCGGTGGAGCCCCAGTCGGGATTGAACGGCGGCCTGATGCAGGCCCTGGCCGGCCAGTTCCTTAACCTGCGTGAGAATCCGAAACTGGCGGGTGATCATGTAGAGGAGGTAGATCGGGGATTCGCCAGCCTCCAGCAGCTCGTGCAGCCGGGTGACAGCCTGCCGGCGATCACGCTGACCAAGCGCATCGACCATGGCGAAGATGTTGGACTCCATCGCCGCCGGCACCAGCCGGCGCACATCGGCTTCGGTGATGGACCGATCGCCGGCGTAGATCAGCAGCTTTTCGATCTCCTGGTCCAGGAGTCGCAAGTCTTCCCCGCCATAAGCGGTCAGCATCATCACTGCGCCGGACTGGATTTTGCCTCCCTTTTCCTCGACACGCCGCGTGATCCACCGGCTCACAGCGCCGTGGCGCGGCACTTCAAACTCCCGTACGTAGCCCTGCTCTTCCTTCAGGGCCTGTTTGAGGATGGGGTTGTTGCCGTGAAGGGATTTCGATTCGACGAAGATCAGGCGGGTTGTCTCCGGGAGCTGCGGCAGATAGCCTCGCAATGCCTGGACCAACTGTTGGTCGGCCTCACTCCGCCCCCCCTTACGCGGGTCGAATCGCTGCAACAGATTCTGGACGATGACCAGCCGGCGGTTCCCCATGAATGGGATGGCGTCGCAAGTGTGGATCAGTTCGGACAGCGTCAGACTGCGGCCATCCAGGACCGTGGTGTTGATGTCGGCCATGGCTGGATCGCCCAGCTTCGCTTTCAGTTCGGCGACAGCCTCAGAGCGGGTGAATTCGTCGTCGCCGTGGAAGATGTAGTACACGGGAGGCGGACCTCGACTTGATTGAACCGGAACGAAAAGAGAAAACCCCGTGAAACGTGAAACGTGAGGACCGGTTCGTATGAGAATCCTCACGTTTCACGTCTCACGTCTCCTCCAGCAGCACCCGATGCACGGTCATTTTCCCCAGTTTCTGCCGGCTGATGCCAGCGATTCGGACGCCGGCCAGCTCCGGGGAGGTCGTGACTTTCTCCTGAATGATCGGCCCCAGGGGTTGAGCGACCAGAACGGCCAGGGTCGTGGCCAGCATCATGCGGGGCAGGCGATCGAACAGCGACTGCGGCCGGCCTGCTGTAGCCACCAGCGACGATAGCCCGGCCAGCATGCCGGCGATCACCAGGTTGGTGCCACACCGTGGGTGTACCGCCAGGTAGGATTCGCCGGCCTGGAGCCGACTCAGGGCATCCTGCACGGCCATGCGGACTGCCTCCGTGGAGACGTTGCCGTACAGGAAGAAGCCCTTGTTGTCAGCCCGGCCGGCCACCGTCAGGTTAGGAATACGCGATGAAAGCACGTGAATCGTGGCGTGCTCCGTCGCGTGATTGCGTCGAATCCGTTGAATGAGCGACATCTATCTTCCTCTCTGCGCTATGATTTTAACGACCTCATGGTAGCATAAATCGCCGGCCGCAGCAAGCGGAGGTTCGCTTCGCCTGCCACCGCCGACGGCCGACCGCGAACTGCCGAATAGTCTGAAGTCCAGTGGCGGTCGGCAATCGCAGGCAGCTCACAACGCGCCGGCTGACACCACGTTTCACGGATCGCGCATCACTACAAGTTGCGCCGTGCCGGGTGCCGGTTAGAGATGGATGGCCTTGTGGCGATGGAGGTGACAGTCGAGGTTGACACAGACTGGCAGGCCGGCGATGTGGGTGGGGTAGCGTTCAATGCGCACGTCGAGGGCTGTGGTGTATCCGCCAAACCCCTGTGGCCCGATGCCGGTGGTGTTTACCCGTTGTAACAGTTCTTCTTCCAGGGCTGCATAACGCGGGTCGGGATGCCGATCACCCATCGGGCGCAGGAGGGCCTTCTTGGCCAGCAGTGGGGCCAGCTCCAGATTGCCGCCGACACCCACGCCGATGACCAGGGGCGGACAGGCGTTGGGCCCGGCCTGCACCACGGTCTGCACGACCAACTGCTTGACGCCTTCCAGCCCATCGGCCGGTTCGAGCATGCGCATCTGGCTCATGTTCTCAGCACCGAAGCCTTTGCAGGCCACATGCAGGCGCAGGGTGTCGCCGGGCACGATGTTGAAGTGTATGATGGCCGGCGTGTTGTCGCCGGTGTTGCGCCGCTCGAACAGCGGTTCCGCCACTACCGACTTGCGAAAATTGCCTTCGGCGTAGCCCTGGCGCACGCCTTCGTGAATGGCTGCCCTGAGGTCACCTTCAACGTGCACCTCCTGGCCCAGCTCCACGAACACGATAGCGAGCCCGGTGTCCTGGCACATGGGCCGCCGGATACGGGCTGCAAGTTGCCGGTTGCGGACGATGTCGTCCATCGCCTGGCGTGCCGGCGGGCTCGGTTCCGTCTTGCGCAACTCCTCCAGGCGAGTCATCAGTTCCTGGGGTGTGCAGTAGTTGATGTCTTGCACCGCTTCGGCTACAGCGGCGGCTATGGTCTCAGCTTCTATGGTTCTCACGGTAACTCCCACGTTGGAACTGTGCAACAGCGTCTTCATAGAGATCGTTGCCCTGGCTATCGTTGACCACGATAGCCGGCAGGTCTGCCACTTCCAGGCGGCGCACTGCCTCGGTGCCGAGATCCTCCCACGCAACCACTTCTACCTTGCGAATACGACGGGCTACCAGCACCGCCGCGCCGCCCGTGACGGCGAAGTACACGGCGCCGTGGTGGGCAATCGCTTCCCGGACGTCGGGGCTGCGTTTGCCCTTGCCAATCATGCCGCGCAGCCCGTGGGCCAGCAACAGGGGTGTATAGGCGTCCAGCCGGCAGGCAGTTGTGGGGCCGGCCGGCCCGATGATCTCGCCAGGAGCGGCCGGCGCGGGACCCACGTAATAGATCACCTGATCCTGGAGGGGAAAGGGGAGGGACTCGCCGGCCTCCAGCAAGGTTGCCATCCGCTTATGGGCTGCATCGCGGGCCGTGTAGACTATGCCGGAGATCAGCACCCGGTCGCCGGCGCGGAGTGCCTGGGCCTGCCCGGTGGAGAGGGGCGCATTCACACGGGTGATTGTCTCGTGATCGCTACTCACTGAAATCGTGCCCCCTGTTCAGTTAAGTTTTGGTCTTCGGGGACTGGCCGCTGTTTCTCGAGATGCTCCACCAGCCACTGGTGTGCACTTTCGATGTGACGTCGAGCCAGCCGGCCCGCCAGCTCCCCATCGTGCGCGTCCAGTGCGCGCAGGATCTGGGAGTGTTCCTCTGCGCTCTGCCGCGCCCGATCGGGGATTACATACAACGTGTCCCACGGGAATTTCATCCACAGCCCAAGGATGATCTGTACCAGCGTCGGATTCTCGCTGGCCTGATAGATGAGCATGTGGAAGTCGTAGTTTATCGCCCGCAGGCGGAACAGTTGGCCGGCAGCTATGCTGTCTACAAACTGCGTGTGGACCTCGTGGAGTCGAGCCAGGCTCTCGTCACTCAGGTTTGGGGTAGCCAGGTGGGTAGCAAGCTCCTCCAATACGGCGCGGATTTGGTAGACTTCGGCAGCGTCCTCCGGGGTGTACTCGGCGACGGTGACTCCCTTGTGGGGCGTGTAAGTCACCAGACCCTCGGCTTCCAGCTTGCGGAGCGCCTCCCGCACCGGCGTTGGGCTCATGCCCAGGCGGTCAGCCAGGTCTACCTGGCGAAGCCTGTCCCCCGGTTCGATTTCTCCCTTGATGATCAGGTCCCGCAGCCTCTCAATCGCCCAGTCTTGTTTGGTTTTGGGAATTTCGCTGATTTCCATTTGAATACCTTCCAAGCTGTTTCGTACTACTCGGGATGCCAGCCTTGATACCCGCTGAATTCCTCGAGGCAGGGAATTCTTAACAAACAGAGCAAGTTTTCATCACGGATAGAAAGAAACACGGATAGGATCTGACTTTCTCTGCTTTTATCCGTGTTTTTTGCATCCGTGAGGGGTTGTTGCTGATTGCTTGTCGGTTTGAGGCGCTTCACCGGACGGTTACGGCTCGTTTTCTGAGTCGGCTTCTAGCCGACCTTCCGCATCAGCCTGAGAATTCATTCTCAGGCTCAGGCTGGGCGCATCTACAAGTTGGGGGAGTACTCAGAAAAGACCATGTCTAGCGCCGGCCGAGTAGGAGCGAAGCGACGTATCGAGGCCAAGCGGGTCGTCCAGAGAGCCGCTCGCTCGATTTCGATACGCTGGCTTCGATACGCCACGCTACTCAGCCCAAGTCGCTACTCAATCGGCGCTCGCTCCCCCATGTTTTGCATGCGCCCCTGAGCACTATATGTATTATATATAATAAAGCCGGTTACTCTCTGTTGTGCAGGCATCCATTCAGGGAAAGCACCATTATATTGTCATAACATAGCATTTTTTGCCGGATTTCATCCGAATTATACCGGTAACAGGGCGGATTTGTCAAGCAGGGCTTGACGGGCGGAATATTTTGTGTATAATATATAATCAGTCCCTGGTATCATCCTCATCCGTAGCCGGCTGAATCAAGTTTAGGAGTAAGGGAGTGTGCGGCTTTTAGAACACGAGGGCCTGGCGCTGCTGCATGAGGCTGGCGTGCC
>CAZHMV010000009.1:22909-76603 GCA_964532665.1 uncultured Anaerolineales bacterium | reverse complement strand
ATTGTTAGATTACGTCGCCGGCAGGCCCTCACCCCCCTAGCCCCCCTCTCCCAACTCTGGGAGAGGGGGGAACTGGACTCCCCTCCCCCAGATTTTGGGGGAGGGGCCGGGGGAGGGGGCCTACGCGCGGCCAATTTTACAATGTCAAGGTAAAGGCCGTCAGGCCATACTTCTCCAGGTAGTCGTACGGCATCCAGCCATAGCCAGCGCCGTCCGGGCATTCCCTCGCCCAGGATGTTCCCCAACTGTTGCGGATGATGAAATAGCCGCCGCCGGGCGCCGTGTCGTCGTCCTGATAGCCCACCATGCACATGGCGTGAGCGCTCTCCAGCCAGAGAATCGGATTACCGGTGACTTCAGGTGACAGGGGCATACGGATGACCCCGGTCCGATCGATCATCAGGCTGTTCCAGTAGTTGAATGTGGGCACCGTAAAGGCTATGGCATAGCCGCCGGCCAGGTGAGCCTTCAACCGATCGACGTCCCGCGGCCACAGGAACACGTACTTCTCGATGCGGTATTCCTCGGCCCGCTCCCGAGCATCTGGAGATGGCGTGCCCTGCGCCTCATCACCCGGCATGGGATTCGGGTTGTACGGCCAGTCCGCCTCGGGACAGATGCCATATTTCTTCAACGCCTTCAGCCCGTACAGCAAGAGCGATCCCGGTCGGTTCTTCATTATTGGTGTGATAAAGTGCTGCCGTGCTGCCCAGTACAGGAACTGCTCCGACAGATCCACCTCGGTGTCCCCGGTCAGGTACTCCCGCAGAGCGGCGCAGGCATGGGCCACGCACGTCCCCCGCGTCCCCTGATGACGGATGGCCGGCATTCGGTCCACCAGAGATACTCGCGCCGGCAATTCCTCCGGTACCGCAAGCTCGGGAAACAGGCTTCGGGGCTGCGCAGCATCGAACTCATCCCACGCACCCAGGCCGTAGGAGCGGGGTGCCACGCCGATCTGCTGCCGGATGTCTTGCGGAACGAGAGGTAGCAGCTCCTGAGCCATGGACTCCAACTCAGCCGGCGTGATTTTCAGGAGCCCGGCCAGCCCCTCCCGCCCTTTGTCTTCATAGGCCGTGGTGACCAGCTCTTCGACCGTCGTGATCCACAGGGGCCGCAGGGCTTCAACCACGGAGGGCCTTATCTCATCGACATTGTCCAGTGGCGTACCAAGCTTATCAGTCATAGCGTCCTCTCCACGTGTTTTCTGCAGATGGCTCCAGGTCACGGCATGGATTTTTCTCCGTGCGCGGCTCAGTGTTGCCGGTGCACGGGGCGCGCTGGTGTCAACCGGAGCTGTCGTCCACGGCGCTATGGCCGTGGACGTCCCGGGATCTCCTCCGCCATCGGTGTAGGTTCCTCTTCGCCCGCGCGCGGTATGATCAGATCGTTGGGATTCATAAACGGAGCCGGGTCGGCGAAGCCACCCCAACCATCCGTGCGCCGATAGGGGTTGATGCGAATGCCAAAGTGCAGGTGTGGGCCCGTACCCGCGCCACTATTGCCGGACACACCGATCACATCCCCGCTGTTCACCACCTGGCCAACAGGCACTCCAACCTGTTCTAAGTGGGCATAGAGCGACTCCCCCCACGTGTGCTGCAGCAGAATATGATGCCCAAATCCGCCGGGTTCAAAACTGACCTTTTTCACGCGGCCTGCGTCCGCAGCAACCAGTGGCGTGCCTGTCGGTGTGCCGAAATCGATGCCATTGTGGCCTTTCAACGGCACAAAGTCGTAAGTGAACCGCTTGTAGAATTCAGGATTGCTGCCCCATCGCTGCGTCACCCCAAAGTTGCCCTGGAATGGCTTACGCACGGTGATCGCCTCGCTCAAGCGGACAGGAGCGAGGAAGCGTGCGCCGCTGGGGCCGGCCTCGGCCAGCCAGCCGGTGATAGCCTCGCCGTCTGGCCTTGTCCCAGATACCTGCCACCAATAGAGGTCATCGACCTCCTGTGGCCCGTTCACGATCGTGAGCGTCGTCCCGGGCTCCAGGACAGCGGCGACGTCCCCCTGCGGCTTGTTCAGGTACCCTGGCGTGTGGCGGATGTTGATGGAGTTCGGAGCGACGATCGCCGCCGCCTCCCCGACTGCGAACGCGCCGGTCGGACTCGGTGTCGGCACCCCTGTGCCCGGCTGTACAGGTGGCGTCTCGGCGCTCAAAAGTCTCTTCCCACTAGGAGCCACTTCGGCCACCCACCCCTCGACCGGTTGAGCGCTCATCAACATGCTGCGCACCGGCCACCAGGTCAACCCATCCGCCTGTGATGAAGATTCAAGGATGGTGACAGGCGTGCCGTAGGCGATTTGACCGTGTACGTCGTCGCTGGGTTTGCCCACATAGCCGGGAGAACGTCGCACGTTGACAAATGCAGATGCATAGACCTGCTGCCCCTGGCTGAATTCGGACGTGGGCTGCGTTGCCGGCCCAGGCACCACATCCGGGTTCCAGCGATAACCCTGCTGCATCGCCCGCTTGAAATCCTCGATTACACCCCCCTTGCCCTCGATCCACCAGCGGTCTTCGCCCACCCTCGGCCAGCGATACAGGATCAATGCCCGGATCTGCTGATGGCCGGGTTCACGGTTCCAGCGATCGATCTCGGCATACGCGCGCTGCACCCACACGCTGTTGTGTTTGTCCTCCCAGGCCAGGTTCTGGTCCGTTTCGGTGATGTAGACCGGCAGATGGCGCATATTGTCGGGAATAGCCGCCATGAAATCCTGGTAGCTACGGAAGTGGTAGCGCAAGTGGCTGAAGTCGGGGTTCCCCATGACATGATCCTGGTCGATGAATCCCAGGTCATGCCCATCGGTATACGTGTGTAGCGTGATGCCGTCGCAACCATCAGGCCCGAGCAGAGTTAGAATGTCCTTGAAATACTGAACCCAATCCCCGCTGGGGTTGCTACCATAGGTGGTGTTGATGTTCCAGGGGGCGACCGAGCCGATCAACACCAGGTCATCCTCGTGGCCAGGCAGACGACGAATGGCGTTGCGACAGAGCGAATAGCAGCGCACGTAGAGTTCCGGCGTGATCACCTCGCCGGGGTCGACAATGAGCATACCGCGCGCTTGCTCTGCGGTGATGTTGAGCAGATCACGCAACTCTCGCGCCGAAGGCTCGCCCACACCGCGTGACCCCGACAGTGCGCGCGACCAGTCGATCTGCACGCCTGATCGCTCCACCGCCAGATTCATCTCGTTGCCGATGATCCAGATCTTGGCACCGGGGCTGTTGCGCACAAAGTTGGCGCAGCGCTGAGCGAAGTTCGCGTATTCGCTGCTGTGGGGAATGGTGCCATTGGGGTAGTAGCCTCTGTTCAGGCGCACGATGACGCCGAACCCCTCGGCGCTAAGACTTGCATAGCGATCGCTCCCGCCGTGGTTGTTCGGATCAAGGCCGATCTCTTCGGTGAAGAGAATCCAGCCTCTGCAACCTGCATCCCGCATGATCCTTTCGCCACCGGGGTCGTGCAGGCCGTACAGAAATTCGGATTCAAATGGTTGGCGCGGCATGACGTCCTCCTACGTATTGTTGTATTTGCTCTTCCTTGCTACCTATTCCACGGCCTCCAACTCCTGAGTAAGCCGCTGGTGCATGCCGGTTACGCGCAGCAGCAGGGAGTGGCTGGCCTCGTAGGACAGGTTGACCACGTTGGTTGTGTCGGCTGTGGTCAGAAGCAACGCGCTATCCACCGCAACCATGCCGTCCCCTTCACCCGGGTAGAATTCGAGGAACTCGTCGAAGAGCGGCAGGTTGAGCTCCCGAACGACGTCGGGCAGGGCGATGTGTTGCAAGGTCGTCCGGGTCCAGTGCCAGGGCTGCACGATGTCCTGGGGGATGAAGCTCATCAGATCGTAGAGCTGAAGAGCAACTCGACTCATGGTGGGCTGCACGCCGGCAATGGCGATGTATCTCACTGTGTCCAGTTGACTCTCGGGGATCAGCGTGCGCAGATAGCCGCCAGGCGCCCCCCAACGCTCCATCTCGTCCATCGAAGCGACGTGCGACAGCCATAGCCGGCGCATCAGATGGACCACCGCTTTGACCACCAGCTTGCTGCCGGGGATGGGGAGCAGGCCGGCCACACCGTCGGCGATCACACCGAGCAACCGGTCGTCCAGCGTGGCAACGCGGGTGCCCTTGTGCGGCGTCCCAAGAGTCACGAGCGCCGCCACGTCCGGCTCGTCTCGATGACGGCGCAGGTAGCCTCGGCATACCAGGCCACCGCGACTGTGCCCCACCAGAATGACGCGGTCGGCACTGTATTCCTCTTTGGCAAAGGCGACGACGCGCTCCAGTTCGTCTACGGTGCTGTCAATCGTGCCGACACTATCGGTTTGCGTCCAACTGAGCACTGGATGGCCTTCGGCTTCCAGGAGGGGGTACAGTCCCTGGGCCGGCGGCTGCGTGGGGACACGGACGCGGTAGCCGGCTATCGGCAGCAGCGGTGGGTGCCAGTGCTTGCCGGCCGGCTCCGTGGCACCCGGCTCGGGCAACGGCAATTCTGGTTCGCCGGTCATGTCATCCCAGCTACGCCTGGTCCCGCCCCAGCCGTGCACGAAGATCACAGGCGGGCGGTCACCAACGCCGGGAGCGGACGCTTGAAATTCAGGCAGATCGGGAGGTTGGGCCATGGTTACGATTCCTCCCCGGCAGACTCCTCGCCATCGGCCGGCATGGCCTCGGCCAGCCACTGCTCCAGTATCACCACTGCCCCCTGTGTACTGGAGACTGTGACGGAACGTGTCAATTGCACTGGATCCTCTGGCAGAGGCTCGCCGCTATCAATGGCATCCTCCAACTCGCCATTCCGAGTGCGCGTGTACTTCAGGAACAGCAGACGGGTGTTGAGGGAAGTCTCATATTCTTCCTTGGCAGCGGCCACCTCGTCGGGGAGCAGATCCCAGGGATCAGCCGGCGGCAGTCCCCGCGCTGCCATCTGGGCTTCGCTCAGTTCGGCCACCGCCTCTGCGTGGGCATCGTAGCTCGACCGAATGGACCGGGCGTGGTCTTGAAGGCTTTCATCGTGGACAACGGGCATGGCACCATCTCCTTATGTGTTGAACACTCCTAAACGATCCTACTGTCCAAAGTACAGTAGCGAGAGATCCTCCTCGGTCGCGGTTCCCGCTTCGAGGCGCTGTCGCAGTTGCTCCGTCTCAACGTCCACCGGCGTCAGGACATCGCGACCAAACAGGTGACCGAGCAGACCTGTATCGCGGGGTGGGAGCTCGGTGGATAGGTCAGGCGTTCCGCCGTGAATCAGCTCCAGCGTCGCACCGATCACCTGCTTGTTCTTCGGCAGGTAGCGATGCACCTGTTGGATATAGTACATCGTGGCACCGGGTAGAACGGCCGACCACAGGGGAATGGTCCCATCGCCAGCATCGGGTCCCTCGTCCAGCCGGACCAGCTCATACCGTGGCTTCTCATCGGGGCCGAAGCTGCGCTGCACTTCCACGACGGTGTCCACGTTGCAGCCGGCGATCTCGATGGTGTCGACCTGGGGATCGGCACCGGCTAACATCTGATGGAACTGCCGGCCGGCGTCCAGGTAGTCCTGGCGAATGCCTGCCAGCCGCCAGGCGTTTGCATCATAGAGGTCCCAATTCGCGGGATATGGCCGGTGGGGCGGGAACAGATGGGACGGAGCCGGCAGCAGTTGATAGAGGCTGAGCATGTTGTACATGAGACGCCGGGGGGCGTTCTGCCCATTCAGTTTGGCGATGATCGCCATGTTCCGATTGCCCAGCGCGATGTCCCCAACCGCGCCGGCGGCGCCAAAATGCGGCGTGCCATGCATGATCAGGTGTTTGATCCGCTTTTCGGCGGCCGCGGTGTGACGTGCCAGATACGCTCGGGAGACGATCCCGCCCATGCTGTGCCCCACGAGTGTGAATCGGCGGTCGGGGTCACCATCCGCCCAGCGCTCGATGCATTCATGCAGAAGATCGCCGTTCTGCTCGATGGGCCGGCGCCAGTCGTAGGGAAACTCGTACAGATCGACCTGCCGGCGCAGCGCCAGGCTGATCTTGAGGTACACGAGTTTCTCAATCCCGATGGGCGCCGCCTCGATTTCGGGGTCGCGATCACGGGTGCCTTCCCGGTTGAGCTCGAGATAGCTGCAGTGACCATCGAGGAAGAGCTTGGGGTTAATCCAGAGCAACGTGGTCACGCCGCGAATGCTGCTGAGCAGCGAGCCCATGAAGCCGGGCAGCAGAACGACGGCCTCGCGCAACCCTCGGGCTTGCGGCTCCGCTATCAGCGCCCGCATTTCAGCCATCTCGTCGGCACCCAAGAGTTGCTCCGCTGCTTCTTCGTCGGTGCCGGCCTCCAGCCGGGCTTCGACCTCTTCCAAAGACAGCGTAGACCAGTTCGCCAATAGATCGCTTGTGTTCATGATTCACCTCCATCATATTTCACTACACTGCGGAGCCTGGTGAGTCTCGTAGCAGGATCCTCTTCCATAAAGACCAGGGTAGCTACTCACCCTCCCGCAGGTTCGAACCTTATCTGGCCGAAAATCACCGATCCCAGTTCGTGTCTCAGGGGCAAAGCATCGCTTATCGCAACCTGCGGGAGGGTGGCTGGGTAGTCACGATCAGGAGACAATAGGCGCGAAGACCTTCAAATCGCGCAGCTCCGACGGGCACTCGAGTTGCGGCCTCTGGGCGTACTCCCGGAGGTTGGCGCCGGCCCGGGTGATGAGCTCGTCGTAGGTCAGGTCGCCGTTGGCGTCCTTGATGGCCTGGCTCAATGCCCAGGTGAAGGCGCCTCGATACTCTCCTTCAATGTGGGCATCGGCTGCCGTCTGACGATCTTCGCAGCCGGCCAACAAGACATGCCGCTCTGCGGGAACGACTCCGTACTTGTTCTCCCGGAAGCGTCGTCGCAGCAGTGCGAGATACTCCTGCATCTTCGCAGCCCACTGGTCTTGTGGGACGCCCTGTAGCATCTGCGCCAACTGGGCGGCCGCCCAGGCATCGGCCTCGGCGTCGCGCTGGGCTTGCCGAGCCAAGATGCGATCCTGAACCTCCAGCGGAGGGGACAGATAGCGGGGCCGGAATTCGACACCGACGTCGAAGAGCACCTTCTGAATCGTGCCACTGTGACAGCAGTCGGCGATGAAGGTGAAATTGACGTCCTCGGGGATGGTGTCGAAGATCGCTCTCAGGTCATCATCCCGGAACGGGGTGCTCCAGTTGTGGTCGTATGCCACGATGACCTCATCGAGGCACTCCCATTCGTCCTCGCTCTGGTCATCGACCTGGGTGCCATGGCTGGAGAAGTGAAAGACGCGCACGTCGCGGCCATCGCCGGCGTAGCCGCTCAGGAGCCATTCCAGGCCATCGCGAATGCCCTGGGCCGTGGCGTCGCCGTCGTGAAGGGCCCTGATGTCCTCGCCTTCGAACCCGAAGTAGGTCGTCAACAGCCCCTGCATCGCGATTGTATCGTTGATGCAGCCACGGAGTTGCCAACTTGGTTGCGTGAAGTTGTTGATACCGACAAGCAATGCTTTCTTGGACATCGTTAGACCTCCCTGTGTTGATGTCAACTGCACATGTGGGGTTGTATCGGGCGGATGCGGAACGCTGTGATCCTGGGCAGTCAGATCCAGAATCATGGCGTGCGCGCCTGGCTCCATTTCAGCCAGCCGGTAGCCGTAGTCATCCGGATCGCGTTCTGTTGCGATCTGCCGCGTCGAATCCGTCGCGTTCGTGACAAAGATTTCGATCGTTCGTCCCTGTTCTCTGGCTGCCTCCACGATCCACTTGAGAGTCACCAGATCGGGGTTGTCATGTTTCCCGTTGGCGCAAATGACGTACGTATCGGCCGTGACGGTCTCGAAGAACTCTTGCGTGACGTTGCGCACACTGCCATGGTGCGGGACTTTCAGAACATCGACATGGAACCTGCCGTCGGGTTCGAGCAAATTGGCCTGCTCAAGGCCCTGCAACAGGTGATCGCCGCGTCCGTCCCCGGTGAGCAAGATGGTTTTTCCATCGGCCTCGGCCAGGCACATGATGCTGCTCAGGTTCGGGATGCTTTGATCCGCCGCCCTGAGGGCCCGTTCCGCCAGTTCGGGATCGCGGGCCAGAGTCCGCCTTTCCTGTTCCTCCAGCCACTCGTCCCACTCCTGCCGGAGGCGGTCCAGGTTCTCCGCCGTCGGCCCGACGATGCGCAAGCGCAGGTTGGCGAGCTCGATCGGCCCCGGCGTGTCGTCAACGCTGATCAGCCGGCGCGGTGCAAACTCGGTGTTGATGTCAATGCCCAGTGCGCCGGCGAGTTGGGTGAGTTCATCTCCCTGCCGGATGCTCCTGTCCGCGGTGTCTGAAAAGGGCATCAGGTCGCGCGCAGCGCCGGCCTCGTCCATCAGCGTCCTGAATCGGTCTTCGACGTCGTCGCCAAGCGTCTGACTGAACGTGTTGTGCCAGAGCGCATCGACGGCGATGGTCTCGCGTGAGCCGCTCTCACGTTGCTCTATCAGCTCATCCATCAGGTCGAGCAGGCCGTTGACGTGGTCGTCATCCACGTGGCTAAGCATGACCAGGTCTAGCTTGCCTCCGTCATCTCTGATCTTCTCGAGCTCGCCCCGCAGGTGGTTCTGATAGATGGTGGCCGGCCCACCATCTATCAGGAGATACCTCGGCCTGGCCGGCGCGCCGTACTCCAGGATCAGGCAATCGCCTTGCTCAGCCTGTACAACGTGTAGCTTGAACAACTTTCCCTCCCTTGTTCGGTTACTCGATCCTCCTCATTTATCAACACCTGCGACCTTGAAGAGTTCCTGGCGGATGTTGCCGGCATAAGCGCCGAAGAGTTTCTCCAGGCGCGCTTTGTCCTTCTCGAAACTCTCGCTCTCGGGATCGAGGGCCTCCAACTGCTCCTTGAGCCGCTGTGCCTTCTGGTGGTATGTGAAGTCACTGTAGGGTTCCATGGCCGTTTCAAGAGCTCCTATGACCTGTCCGCCTGTGTCCTCGCCGCCGTAGAATCTCTCGAGAATTGCCGCCGACGCAACCGTAGGTGCAAATGACTGGAGATCGTCCCGTTTCCGGCCATCCGGGCTGACGATGGCGTAGGGCGCATCGCCACGGTACTCCTCTCCGAACCACTCGTCTATTTGCACCATATCAACTTTGCAGGAAGAAGAACACCACGAGCAGGACCAATAGAACAGCGATAACCGCCGCGTAGATGCGTGTCGGCCGCCGGGACAGGTCGAAGTGGGATTGGAAAACCACCAGCGAAGCCAGGACCGCGGCCAGCCAGATGATGTTGAGCAGCACGCCGGCCCTGGCCTCTCCCCAGGATTCAGCCCGCGCCAGCGTGGGTGCCCAGGCGGCCCAGGCAAGCGGCCAGCCGGCCATCATACGTGCGGACATCGGGTTCGGACGCCAGGGCCACAGCGGATCAGAATCTTTGTGGGCCCGGAAGAACAGGTAGAGGCCGGCCACCAGCATAATCGCTGCCTGGCCCCAGAGCACGATTTGCAGAGGGGGGTTGATTTCGCCACCCGGCAGTGGCGGCGCCCCAGCCCACGCGGCCCGCGCGTCCGGTACCAGCGTAAGCAACCAAACGGGTTCTTCGATGTACAAAAAGAGCCAGATAACGGCAATCGGTCGCCGCCATCTGAACATATCGCCCCAGACCATCGTGACGAGGAGAAGCACCGCCGCGTAGACCACATTGCCCCAGACCAGCCAACGGATTTCGCCCCAGGAAGAGGCGCGGATAATGTGCGCAAACAGCGAAGCGCGAAGTATAAAGCCCGTGCCGAGGAAAATGCCGCTCTGTCGGGGCCCCACGTCCCAGGCAAAGTGCCTGTCGAAACGGGGATAAACCAGGAATAGAATCGCTGCGAGAGCCGCCGGCACCCCATTCACCAGCGAGAAATACACCCATTCACGTGAGAGTTCTGGCATGATCATCTGCTCCTATCAATGCCCCAGCAATGCCAGGCCCGGTCTCAGGGACCGTGATGTGACTCGGTCAGAGACCGGCCCGAGCATGTTTGGGCTAGCGTCTAAAGTCCCAGGGCCGTGCGCCCGACGCCGTACAGGATTGCCGAAATAACGACGAGGTCGATCACGTGGGCCAGACCAATAGCGCGCACTCGCCATTCAGGACCTTCTTTGAACTGATCCTTCTTCCCAACCGCCCAGCGTTGAATGTTGCTCGCATCAGCCAGCAGAGTGCCAACCACCTGAGCTGTCGCCAGCAACGTGTTGATCGTGGGCGCAAAGCCGGTGTGCTCGATGGCGACCGACAGGCCCAGCAACAAGAAGCCGTTCCAGAGGGTTACCTTGTGGGTCACCAAAGCATAGCGTTGAGCCGGCTCGTCTGGACGGCGGACACGGATCCAATACAGTGCATAGGAAGCTAATACGGCGACCAAGAGATTGAGAACACCGCCGACGATAAGCCAAGTTTGAGCAGTCGTCACGTGACACCTCCTCGTTACTGAACAGTGAACAGTTCTATTCCATCAGCCTTTCTTTTCGGCAAAAAAGCCATGCCAGATGAAATGGCTGTTGATGGCACTGGCAGCCTTGCTAGACGACGAAGTGAATCAGCATCGCCGATTAGTCTTCAGTGGCCAGTGAGCGGAAATCGGCCAGGATGATGTCACCGAGCCCCTCGGTCCGGGCGGTGGGGTCTTGCAGGAGCCCACCGTGCTGCACGTTCCAGCGGCGCAGGGCGTCCAGGACGTGGGTCTTTAGATCGTCCACGGTGACGAAGCCCTTGCGGTCACGGTCGGCCTGACCGTGCAGTCCTTCCAAGAGATAGTATGTGAAGACACCGTGCTCCTTCTCCTCCCACTCATGCGCCACCTGCTGCGCGGTACTGGCTGCAATCAGGGCAAAACCCTCGGCCAGTTCGTAGGTGTTGCGAATGAACGCAGGATCAGCCAGGTCGCGTCCGATTTCAACGCCGGTGTGGCAGGCATCAAGGGTAAGTACCAGCCGGCGGGCTTCGCTCTCGCGCATCAGTCGTTCTACTTCGGCCAAAGGCAGTGCTTTCCTCTCCAGGGTTGGTGCGCGGGTCTCGCGGGTGATGAGCGCGGGCTGGCCATTCACCAATTTGCCGTGGCACGCGAAGTGTGCCAACAGCAGGTCATCCGACCCGGCAACTTGGGATAGCCGGGTCAACTCTGCTTCAATGTTGTCACGGGTGGGGAGCAGTCGCTCCTCAGTCGCGTTGTCGTGCAGTGCAACAACGGTGTAGCCCAGTGCCTCGAGTTCGTGTTTCAGAGCCAGTACGTCGTTGACGCAAAACCTGAGCGGCGGGAATGCCGGATCCACATAGTGGTTGACGCCGACGAGCAGTGCCCACCGGTTGCGGATGGGACCAGGGCCAGACTCTGTACTGATCGGCCGGCGGCGCACGTCGCGCACCAACGCTGCAGGCTGTGGGGGTGCACTCTCGAACCCCAACTGCTCCTTCAGAGCTTCCAGAAACTGAGTGGCATCAGCATCGATGATCTGGACGTTCTTCCGCTCCCAGAACTTGACGGTGAGCGGCGACGGGTCGAGCTGTACGGCGTAGGCACGACGCTTGTGCGCGCCTAGATGCCGCACGACCTCCTGATACTGCCGCTTGAAGTCGTCGTCGGCCAGACCAAAGCCGAGGAAGAGGAGAGTCTTCGTACTGAAGTAACTGCGAACAAGGGCGGCCGTCTCCGGGCGGCGAGCGAGCACGTCGTAGTAATCGTCACCCGTGATGACGATGCTGTCCTTCTGTTCGATAGAGCCGTGGAGCTTGATCAGCAACACTTTCTCTTCGTCAGTGTAGGCAATGTCGCTATCACGAACCACCTTGACGAAGGGCTTGCCGGCCTCACGCAGAGCCTCTTCCAACAGGTTATCCCAATTGGTGGTGATGATGCGTTTGAAGGGGAGGGTTGCGATCAGATGGTGCGTGCGCAAGGGAGCGCCGCGCGGTTCCTCAACGCGACTTGTGATGTAGGCGAGCAGGCTCTGTAAGCCCATCTCCAGCTCGTAGGCCTGGGCTACTTCCGGCAGCGAAATGCTACTGACGTCGCCCAGTGCCGCCCGTTGTGCTAGCTCCTGAGCCAATTGGCTGCCGCTGGGCAAGCCGCCCTCAGACGAGGAGACGCCGGCGCCGCACAACACGACGACGTTGCCGCGCTGGATCTGTTCCAGCAGTTCGTGTGGGATGGAAATCATGGTTGTTATCAGCTCTACTCATTCACCGGTCAAGGATACGGAGGCGGCGTGGGCGTAGGCTCCGGCCTTTTCTCCTCTCCACCGCCAGTCCACTCGAAACGCCACACAGGGCTGTGGGCCTGCTCTGCCACCACACGGTCTTCTTCCCATCGGATCACCACCACCTGCCAGCGGTAAGTCCCCACGCCTTGATCGGGCTGCCATATCCAGGTAGGTTCAGCGGTATTGGTTTTGCCGAACTCTGGCGCGCATTCTTGGCTCTTGCACACGCGAACGTCGAAGGTCTCTCCTGGGCCCGGGGTTCCGGCCCACCCCCAGCGGAACGTAACCCGACCGTGCAATCGGGCGCCATCCACTGGCGCCAGCAGCACCACTGCGGGTGGGGCTGGTGGAGTGGCTCTGCGCAACGGAACGGGCGTCCGAGTGCGCGCGGGTGCAGTCGATGTTGGCGTCGTCGCTTTCGAGATGGGTCGGCTAAGGGTGGGAATAACTTCGGCTGCTTTCCGAATTGTCAGCGAATCGTAGTGGATGTGGGCTCGGGGGCTGTGAAAGGTCTCGACAAAGAAGCCCAGAGCACCGTCAGCGTAGTCTGAATCACTGACCTGGCTGACGGGCTGGCCATTGATGTGGAAGGTAAGCGCCGGCCCCCTGGCATCCACGCGCAGCGTGTCCAGATCCGTCAGGCCTTGAATCGAGTCGTCGGCGCCTTCGTCCAGAACCTCCAGACCGGTAGGCGAGCTTTTGAACACATACCAATTCTTGGTGCGGGGGGAGATGGTGAAAGCGTAGAACCGGTTCCCCGATCGGCGTACGGCCAGACCGTAGCGGAAGTCGCCGTCTGGCGCCGTGTTAGCTCCGGACACGAAGGTCTCAGTTTCGACAGTGAAGTCGTCGAAACTCTGCCCTGGCAAGACAACCACCGCCCGATCACCGCGTTCGTGGACCTCGACGTGATACCATTCCGGCTCGTGATAGCCAATGTAGTAGTTGTCGAACGCGAGCTCATTCAGCCAGCCGCTGGTAGGGTCCTTGAACTCGTCCGCATACAGAACATCTTGCGGCGGCAGCGAAAGAACTTCAACTCCCCTGATAGTCAGCGAATCGTAGTGGATGTGGGCTCGGGGGCTGTCAAAGGTCTCGACAAAGAAGCCCAGAGCGCCGTCAGCGTAGTCTGAATCGCTGACCTGGCTGACGGGCTGGCCATTGATGTGGAAGGTAAGCGCCGGCCCCCTGGCATCCACGCGCAGCGTGTCCAGATCCGTCAGGCCTTGAATCGAGTCGTCGGCGCCTTCGTCCAGAACCTCCAGACCGGTAGGCGAGCTTTTGAACACATACCAATTCTTGGTGCGGGGGGAGATGGTGAAAGCGTAGAACCGGTTCCCCGATCGGCGTACGGCCAGACCGTAGCGGAAGTCGCCGTCTGGCGCCGTGTTGGCACCGGACACGAGGATCTCAGATTCGACGGTGAAGTTGTCGAAGGTCCGACCCGGGAGAACGACGACTTCACTGTCGTTCTGCTCGTGAACCTCGACATGGTACCACTCGGGTTCGTGGTAGCCGATGTAGTAGTTGTCGAACGCAATCTCGTTCGGCCAACCGCTGGTAGGGTCCTTGAATACGTCTGCATACAACACGTCTTCGTGGGCTTCGGGTTCTCGCGCAGGGGAGGGGACCAAGGTTGGTGTGATTACAGCCTCGGGCGTAGAGGTAGGGACTGACGTCGGGGTGACTACGACGCCAGGCGATGGGGTTGAGACTGGCGTTGAGGCCGGCTCGATAACGCTCGGTCCTGTGCATCCGGTCCCGATCAAGACGGAGACGAGTAACAGAGCGATCCATCTGAAGCAGTGTTGGAATTGTTGTTTCATCTTCTATTCTCCTGCTACTTGGTCGGCCGCGCAGCGAAAGCCAGCCACAGGGACGAAACGTTTGCCGTTGGGTTCTGCTAGTTGACGATAAGCCATGTCCCTGAGAAGGCCGTGACGGCCTCCTCGTAAGACCTTGTAGCCATCCGTCACCGGGTCGTAGGGCTCCCCCACCCACTCCCAGACATTGCCGGCCATGTCGTAGACACCGAAGCGGCTCATGTTGAAGGCCTTCGTGCCGACTTCGTATGTGTCTGTCCGTGGCAGTTCGTCGATTTGCCCGCCGGCCAGGGGGTCGTGTCCCCAGGGGTACGGCGGAGGCTCTGGTCCCGGACCTCGGGCCGCGATCTCCCACTCGGCCTCAGTTGGCAGGCGCTTGTTCGCCCATTTGCAGAAGGCGTCAGCTTGATCCCAGGACACACCCTTGACTGGATGCTGACCTTTGCTAGTTGAGAATTCTTTGTCGGACCAGCCAGTGGGAGGCTCGCTACCAGTCTCTTGTAAGAATACGCTGTACTGAATGTTCGTCACCTCATGCTGATCGATCCAGAAGCCAGTGACCTCAATATCATGCTGTGCGGTATGGTTGTCGTCCGGCTTTGGGGTGCCGAGCATGTAAGAGCCTTGCTCGACTTCCACCATGCCCTCACCAGGGGGAAGGTGAACTGTGGGCGGAGCGGTTGAGTCCGAAGAGCATGGACTGGTTGTTCCCTGCCAGGTGGCAACGAGCGCGCCCAGGGGCTCGATCGGCTCCGTGCCTCGCTTTCGATTCAGCCAATCTTGAACTTCGTCCTCGTGTGCGGAGATGAGGGGCTGTGGAGGTTGCCCCGGACAGATGTAGGTCGCCTGGCCAGCCTTGACAACAATCACCTCGTCTTGGGCCTCGACCTCTGTTTCCCCCTCTAGCGTCACGGTGCATGTCAGCGCTGAGCCGTGGCATGTCAGGAATTTCGTTCCACTGGTTAGAGCTGTAATGGTGGCATGATCGGTTTCTATGTTCACCCGAGCCTCTGCGATGGATTTTAACTCGGTTTCGGTATGACCGAACGACTGCTTCACGTTAACAAAAACGAAGCCGGACTGTTCTACCCGAGCTTGATCTAATTGAATACCTGTGCCACGGAATAACTCGACAACAAGGCGATCTCCGAAACGGAGTATGCCACGACCGTTCTCATCCACGGTGATCTGATCTCTCACCCGAACATCAGTTGACTCATCCTTGTTGAGAATCTTATCTTCGACGCCCTCTCTCAGTCGCCTCACGATGACTTCCATGGCTGTGAGATCAGCTTGAGTTAGTGGGGCAGTCGGCTGTGGTAGAGGGGCGCATGAAACTACAACGATAGCGGCGACCAATGCGACTAGTGTGCGCACCGTACGGAGATTCATATCCCTAATCCTTTCTAGTTTCGCCAATTCGAACGTTCGTCTGACATGTTCACTGCTTTCAAGAATCAGTCTTAGTGTGCGCCTGAGTCTTGGCCGGCCAGTGCTCTTCAGCCCAGGTGATGCTGAACGCCATAATCAGTCCGACAAGTGCGCCGCCGACAATCAACAACGGTAGCGGAACGGCGGGTTCCGGCACAACCTGGAACGGTTTGAAGCCGAAGAAGCCCAAAATGAGAACCCCTGCGATGGAGCCCGCAACTCCACCAACAAGCGTTATCGGCCGGTTTCGGCTCATGGCTGACGGAACCGAGATGCCCGCCCCGGTCAGCATTCCGAACAATCCACTGCCCAGGATCATCAGCATGATGTTCCGCAATGGTGCCCCGCCTTCAATGATCATGAATGGCAGCAGCACTGCGAACCCTCCCACAGCTAACAGCGTTCCGATTAGAATCTTGCCTAGTCGAGGTTTCTCACGCAATAAGGACGCTCCTACGCTCATGCCAAATCCCAACCCGGCTCCTGCCAGCAGGCCAGGAAGTGCGAAGAACTCAGCCAGGAAGACGAAATCTGCTAAGCCAGGGCCGGGGAAAGTAGTAGCTCTTTGATTCCAGCCTACTGGAATGGCAAGACCCAGCCCAAGTCCAAGAGCTCCACCAATAGCCCCTGCAACAGTGACCATCCGAATCCTGGGCCAATGCCAACCAAACCTCATTTTCGCTAACTCATAGCATACTCGCCAGTGGGTTGATCTGGACAAGCCGGAAATGAGTTTGGGTGAAACGTCTTGGATGAGGGCCAGGGCGTGGACTACTCGTGCGCCCAGTTCGTCTTCTTTCATTCGGGCTGTGTCTTTCAGGCACTCGATTCCCGCCGGGACCTCCATTCGTGCTATGCTAATGGCCGCCCTATCTCGTACAGCCGGCTCAGCGTCCTCCACAGCGATGCGCCCTAGTGCGGTTGCTACTTCGTCAGTCGGAAACTCAATCAAATATCCCGCCGCTGTGACTCGGGCTTGCGGTGTTTCACGCTCCAACATCTCCAGGAGGATGTCCGTCTGATCACCAGGATCGCTCACCTGTGACAGCCAGTAGGGTACATCCGAATCGTATAGTATCGCGGCGCGTAAGAGGAAGGCTGCTTCATCCCCGGTAAGCCGGAGGCCATCACGGAGGGTGTCGATACGCCTAAACTTGCTCTCGCTGAGGAGAACTGTGGAGTCTCTACGCCAGTCGGCCAGTTCCCGCCGCAGCAACTCCCGCACCTGCTTGAGCTGGCGGTCTTCGGCGCCGATCCATTCTGCGATCGTGCCGGCCAGCACATCGTGGGCCAACTCGTAGACATCGCGGTCGCTTAGCCGGCGAATCAACCGCTGGTCGGTCAGGCGAGACAAGACGCGCTGGACTGTCGCCTCGTCCGCTCCCACCTCGGCGGCGATGCTGTCCAGGTCTGCCACATCTTTGGTCATCTGGGAGGTGACCAGAGCCTTTAGTGCCTCTTTTGCCACATCGCGGTCCTCGCCCGGGTGTTCTCGCAGTGCGCCCTGAATGTAGCGATCTAGGACGCCGTGTGTCCCGCCCATGGCTTCGTAATCGGCCAATGTCATGCGCTGCCGGCCGCCTGAGCCGGCATGGTCGTACAGAGCGTCGCAGACTAACTGCAACTGCGGTGGCATTACGGTTGCGTCTGCGCCTTGCTTTCGCTCGTCCGCCAGATCCGTTAGTAGCCGATCGACGAGGTCGGGGTCGAAGCGCATGCCGACTCGCTCTGCCGGCCCGGTGATTGCTCGGCGAGCCTGGGTGCGGGACAGGGGCAACAGCCGCATTTTGGTCCGATTGATCTCGGGTATCCGCGCCTCGAATTCGCTCATGGATGCCAGCCAATCCTCGCGCAAGCTGAATACTACTTTGACTGGCACGTCCCGAGCGTCACTAAGCCGGCCTATCTCGTCGACGAACGACGCACGGGACTGCGGGCTGAAGCGGATGAAGAATTCTTCGAACTGATCGAAGACGATGACCAGTGGCCTATCCAGGGATTCGGTTGCAGCGTCGAGAAAGTCCACTAACGAGCCGTCGGCAGGCAGATCGGCCTCGGGCAAGCGCCGGCCCACCGCCCGGCGGATGACGACTCCTGGGTCTTCCAACGCCCGCACGTACAGCGTTTCGTAGGATGGATCGGCGTGCTCAAGACGGGGTATGACCCCGGCCAGTAGCAGCGAGGTCTTGCCCGTCCCTGACGCACCGTGAAACAGCACCAGGCGGTGAGCGTGGATCAACGCACTGAGTTTCTGCGTCTCCTGCTCACGTCCGAAGAAGATGGCTGCGTCCTTAGCCTCGTAGTAGTCGAGGAGCTTGTACGGGCGCTCGGGCAATGGCGCGGTTACAGGTTCGTATGGTTGAGGGGTAGCTGGCCGTGCCTGCCTGCGGGAGGAAACGTGGTTGCTAAGCTCCGTGAGAAAGGACTCCGCGTTCATGTCGAGAATCTGCGCGCGTTCGGCCCACCAAGCACGGGTGTACGCGCTGGGTGTCGCACCGACAATGTACGCGCGCCGGCGATGGCGGTCCAGTCCTCGGGTGACGCTGTCGTAGAAATCGCGGAACCACTCATCCTCGGCGTCGAAGCCGACGAATAGCCACGTTCGGCGGGCCAGTTCACCGCGCAACACGTCGGACAGGTTGTCGCGACCGGCCAGGAACCTCCGGCGGTCGTCCTCGGTGACAATGATAGAGTCGGGCCGCTCCAGTCGCCCCCACAGCCAAACCAGGAGCATTTTCTGGTCATCGCTGTAGGCAACCTCCTCGTTGGCAACGACAGAAGTGTACGAGACGGCGTCGTTCTCAACGGCGCGTTCTAATAGGTTGTCGTAGCACGTGGCGACCACGACACGCGGTTGAAGTTGCGCTATGAGCTTGTGGCAGTGCGCAGGTTCGAGGCCCGGTCGGCTGAGCCGCTCTTGCAAGAAGTCGATGAGACCGTGGCGGTCATGGGTGGTGAGCGCGTAGTAGCCGGCCACCCGAGCCAGCGTCCGTGGTTCTGCCGGCGGGTAGTCACAGCGTCCGGCCAGCTCGCCAGCCAGCTCGTCCGATAAGGGGAGCACACCCTGGTTGATGCCCTCCCCGACGAAGAGCAATAGGTTCCGGCGTTCGAATTGTTCGCGAAGCTCAATGGGGATCGCGGCTTGTACTACCACTTCTCGGCTATTGCTGCTCATCATATGTCAACGATTCCAGGAAGTCATACAACCTCACTTCGGCCACATCGCCGGCTCCTATGGGCCGCGGCGAATGAAGGGCAGCCAGTTCAGATAGGATGCCACCTCAGGACATGCCAATGTCGTTAATGTGATGTCATAACTGTTTATCACGTTGTTATTTCCGAATTCATCGACCTTCACGTAGTATGTCCCCGCCGATAGTGGGTCTATTCCGCATGCCCGGTCGATCTGCGAGAAAAAATCACTCTCGCCGTCGTCGTTGAATTCGATCTCGTTCAGGCTGCTATCGTACAGCCACATCCGTGTGTCTCCACTTGCGCCTGCAGTCTGAATTACCACTTCGGCCTCTGGGCCTAGTGAGAACTTCACCCAGTCCACATCCGTCGCTGGAATGATAGAGTGTGTCTGCGGCGATCCGCTATAGATCCAATTCGCCTGGCTCGACGTGTTGTCCGGCTCGTAAGGATCAGATGGTGGAACTGATGTAGCAGTCGGTGTCCTCGTCGGCCTCGGAGTGCGGCTCGGTGTCGGTGTCCGAGACGGTGCGGGTGTACGGCTCGGTGTCGGCGTCGCCGTACCATCAAGACTGCAATCTTGGATAATCCAGGGCGGCCCACCTCTGGCGCCCTCACCATTTACCACTGCCCGAATCGCCGTACCAGGGGCCGGTCTCGGAATGAGACTTGGATTCCAGTCAATTCGGTAAGGCCCACCGCAATAGCGGGTCGGAAACCCGTTCGAGTTAGGGTTAGGAGGAGGATTGTCCTGGCACCATTGCGACCAGCGGTCGAAGCCAGGGCCTTCAATTCTGAATGCCGCTTTTCTTCCGAGCCGTCTACCAACCCCTCCCGGTCTATCTTCAAAAAAGATAACCTCGTAGCTCCTGGGATCTGCGTCGGCCAATCCAAAGCGGACGCCGTCCGTACAGACTTCAACTACAGCTAGCTGCCAACGTGTGAACGCCTGCCAGAAGGCGGCCCGGGCCATGCTCGCGAAAAGCAGCACAGCGACTATGACGATAACGCCAGTCATTGCATGCCTCTTGTGTGTGTGTCTCATCTATTTCCCCTTATGTATGTACAGTGTTGGATTTGTTTATGGCTGCAAGATTCCTTCCAAGTCCGCCACGTCGCGCCTGGCGCCTAATTCCTGGAACGCCGATCGGGCTTCTTTCAATAGGATCACCCCCTGATCGCTATTTGCACTGTGTAGTAACGCCAGCCCCCATTGCGCCTTGGTACGGGCGGCCTCATAAGAATCTTGGCCATCCAAGAGCGGGAGACTTTCTTCAAAGGCAGCCAAGGCTGGCCCGCGTTGACCACTGGCTAGCAGTATCTGGCCCATTACGCGTAAACTGATGCCTTGTTGAACATCCATATTTCCCTCTCGCGCCAGACCAATGGACCGTTGACTGTAGTCTAACGCTGCCTGCTCCTGGCCTGTTGCCAGCTTGAGCTCAGCCCAGCAACTGTAGATTTCAGGCAGGACCTGTTTCACACCCACCTCTAGTGCCAGCCTTTCTGCCTCACGCAACGCGAGTTCAGCCGCTTCCCATTCTCCCAACCGTATCCGTAGATCAGCCAGGCCGCCTTGAGCAGCGATCTCAATCAGACGATCGTTGATCTTGCGTGCTAAGTTGAGACTGTTCGCCAGATGGTTCAACGCCGTCTCGTCGTCCCCCGTATGAGCATACGCTATACCTATGTTCAGCTCTATCCGATTTCTGTTTCCCTCGCTGCCCAGGCGCTTCGCCATCGCCAGGGCCTGTTGAAAGTCAGCAATTCCGCCTGTCCAATCACCGCTCGCATATCTAATCATCCCTGAATTGTTCAGGATTTGGGCCGTCTGGAAATAGTCATGCAGTTGTCGGCTGATCTCTAAGGCGTTTTGCGAGTAGGCCTTCGCACGTTCCGTATCACCTTGATAGAAGTAGACCGCTCCAAGGTTCATCAACGCAGTGGCACGTAATTGGCTGGGCTCCTCGGGCAATTGCTCCAGACCTCGCTGGAGCACGTCCAGCGCATCCGAAAAACTCCCAACCCGCATGTGGATCTGTCCGGCTTTGATATGCAGCCCAGCTTCCTCTGTATCACCATCACCGGCCAACTTGTCCAGCCCGCGCCGTAGCCAATCCAGGGCTTCCTGTGGCGCCTTGTCTTCTAGCAATTCACCCATGCCCCGACACGTACGGGCTCTAAGTTCACGCACGGTGGGTGTCTCAGGCATTGTAGCCAATTGTGAGAGCGATTCCGCGTAGCTGTCACGGGCAGCCTGTCCGTCCCCGAGGAACGCATGTACCTGGCCGCGGCCAACACATACTTTCGCCCACTGTTCTGTGCCCAACTGCCGCGCGTCGAAGCGCTCCAACAGCCGGCGTAAAGGCCGGACGAGCCCTTGGTTGATCAAAGCCGACACACCCTCTGTCGCAAGATGAGCAGCCCGTTCGTACTCGCCACCCCGCTCATAGTGGAGAGCGGCCTGGAATACGTCTGGTTGTTCGAGATCATAGTATTCGCCGGCGCGGCGGTGCATCTCTCGCCGTTGGCGCCGACCCAGAGTCTCGTAGTAGAAAGCCTGCACCATAGAGTGCTGGATGTACTCCCGGCCGGCCTCACCCTCACTCACGATGAGCAGGTGGCGGTCGCTCAGTTCCCGCAGGGTGCGCATGACACTGCCGGCATTCAGCACCGCCTCGATAACGTCGCGCGTGCCGGGGTAGCTCAGCAACACGGCCACGGCGCTCATTACAGCTCGTTCGTCCCTGGTCAGCCGCCCGTCCACCTCGTTCAACAGGTAGCGCTCGATGTCGTCAGCCTCCGCCAGCCGGCCTACCAGTTGATCGGGGTCCATGGCCCACTTCAGGGCGTCGATGGCCAGCGTCAGGAACTGGGCGTTGCCACCGGTGTGAGTGTAGAGGTCTTCCACCAGATCGTCGATGAGGACAATCTCCCGCGCGATCAGCAGCCGGCGCGTATCCTCGGGCGTCAAGCCCTCCAGTGGCTCAAACTCCAGCGTTTTCACGAAGGCCGGCAGACGTCGCGACGTGATGATCATCGACAGATCGCCAGCCACACGCGCCTCGTGCAGTCTGTTCACGAACTGCCCCAGCAGCGGGTCTTCGTCGACAAACTGGAGATCGTCGAAGCACAGCAGATAGCTCTGGCCACGGACCGTCTGCAGTAGATAATCGAACAGAGCCTCGGGTGGGGGTGGCTGGCCGCCGGTCAGTCGGGCGCTCTGCAGCATCTGCCATAAATCCACCTGGCCCTGCCACGCCAGGAAGCCGGCCAGCTTCCAGATGATCACGTCGATGCCTTCGCCTTCATGGAAAGAATGCCAGAAAGTGCGATACGGATCGGCCGTGCGCCGGATGAGGGCCGCCGCCATCGTCGTTTTGCCGATGCCGGCCATCCCGCTGATGACGGCCATGTGCTCAGTCTTGAGTTTCTCGGCGAAGTAAGACAGTTCGGTCTCGCGTCCCACGAAGTCCACAAGCTCCGGCGGACGAGTCGGCGCCGGCGGTGGGGGGATCTCTGGCGCGGGCGCATGTTGAATGGTGACATCGCCGGCAATGTCACCGGTTATCACGGTGCCGGTGATGTCACGACCGGCGACGACGCCACGTTGACTGGCCACAAAGCGGACCTGGCAGTGCTCGCAGGTCTCTGCGTCAGGTGGATAGGACCGATGGCAAACTGGACATGCAATAGCCATGTGCTTCTCTCTGCAAGTTGCTCTCAGGATTCTTCGTTACTCGAACTACCAATCGTAACCGATCCGCCGATGTCGCCTGTCACGACGGTGCCGCTAACGTCGCGGCCGGCGGCCACACCGCGTCTACTGGCCTCAACACCTGGCGTGATGCCACTTTCTTCGGCGCGCTTCAGCAGGGCCTCCAGGTCCCTAGCAAAAGCTGTATCTTCGGCTAACAGCTTCTTGAGCTGATAACGGACAACCACCTGGGCGTCGGCGTCGGAGGGTGCCTGCTCCAGGTCACTCAAGGCTTCTTGAGCTATTGGCTGCTTGGAAAAACGGGCTTTCAGGAATTGGTATACGTCCTCACCAACCTTCGTGGCGGCAGCCTCGCCGGCCTTAGCCAGATAGGAGGAGAGGACCCCAACGGCAGTGGAAGCGATCACGCCCGTAGTCTGTGGATCCATCGCATAAATTCCTTTCTCGATCGCGGAAGCGCCGGCCAGGTCGAAGATGCGCCCGTCGGGAGCACGCATGTACAGCACCGGCGTCCCCCATTCCAGGGACTCATTGTCCGCCATGTAGATGGCCAGGCGAGCCTCGGCGACGGCCGCGTCTATGGGGTCGCCACCTGCTAGCCGGGAGTAGAGGGCCTCGCTGAAGACGATGGCGGCCTTGTCGGAGATGGGGAACTGCATAGCCACCACAGCGGGGAGGCCACCCATTACCAGGGCTGTGGCCACGCCGGCGAAGGGGTCCTGTCCTTTCCTGCGAGTGACCCGGGCTGTGTCGCAGGCGTTGAGCAACACCAACCGCAGCTCGTTGGTCCCCTGCAACATGGTTTCCAATACCTCACCAGTGACGGCGTCAGGGTTGCCGTGCTGATCCTCGAACAGCAGCCCGCCGCGCCCCGCCCGCTCGTCGAAGCCTCCATGGCCCATGTAGTGCAGCACGTGGTACGTCTCCGCGAGCAGCGCCCCCCGCAGAGCTTTCTTGGTTGCCTCCTCCAGAAACATCACCTCCACGGACGCGTGCTGCCCCCACGCCGCCTCGATGTTCTGGCGTTCCCTGGCCACGTCGAGGGGCTCAACCCCAGTTGGGCTGGATACTACGACGAGGATGCGCAGAGGTGGCCGGAAGGGCAGGGGGGTGGTGGGACGGGGCACCTCCAGATAGCGCACGATGGGGGTCCGGCGATTCAGGTTGAGGAAGTCCCGCAACCCGGCGTGGTAGAGGAATTCCCAGGGCAGGCCGGCCAGTTGAACCAGGTCGGGATGACGTTGATTGAGGTCGAAGTGCAGCTTGATTCGCAGGCCACGGTCGCGTCGGCTCTCAATGCGGCCGAGGCTGCGTTCGTAGAGCGCGCGCACCGGGCCAGAGAAAAGGGCGCGGAATAGCTCGTTGCCGATCTCCTTGGGTTGAACACGGGTCACAGAGCGCGCGGCATCACGCAACTGGCATGAGGATGCTTCATCACTATCTCTCACTGTCTGCTCCAACCCAAGCAAAATGTCATCCCACTCCTCCAGATCAAAAGGTGTAGGGAGGGAGGAGCGGTCCTCGCCGGCCGGGGACCGTATTTTGACAGCGTAAGCATTCTCTTGCTTCGATCCAATCTCGAGTGAGAAATCCTCGTATTCAATCATGATCTTTGTCGCTTCGCGTGGGCCACCTATCCGAAACGAAGGCCCGCGTTGGCTCGCCGGTCCATCTCTTCCTTGATCTCCTTGGCCGATGTGCCAGGCACGCGGTCGATGTCGCAGCCGGCAGCCCGCAGGATGTCTTCAACCTCCTGGGACACCGCCACCGGTGCATCCACGCTACCGATCAGGGTGACGTGCCGGCTTTGTGTGAACGGCGTCTCCATCGCGGCGTGATCGAGGGAGAACCCCACACTGACGCGGAAGCGCCGGATGTAGTTCTTGAGTGCTTCGATCCACGACCAGGGCACGATGCCGTCCTCATCTTGCGCCAACAGCACGAAGTGGAAGTCAAAGGGCTGTGGCTTGTACTCGACCCCAGGCTCCACCGGTTCCGGCCCGGCGCCACCAGGCTCCCATTTGCGATGGGGCTGAGTATTCTGCCCGGCCAGATACTTCGCCAGGCTTTCGCGAAAGCTGGGCCGGCGGTCGATGTCGAAAGTCTTCCACCTGTCAGAACCTCCAAACGTGTAGATGGTCGCGCCCACCACGTAGTCATCCTGCTGGAGCTGCTCGTCATACCACTTGAGCTGATCCAGATAGAAGGCGTCAATGATGTCGGCATCGTCATCGTGCTTCTCTCGCAGCTCTTCGCGCACGTCTTCAGGGACATCCTCGAGTCGAAGTTTCTGCCAGCCGTCGTCCGCCTTTGGCATATCAAGGCCGCACTCGGAGATGATGATTGGCCGCGCCAGGCCCTTCTCCTTCATGTGCCTGTGGAGCGTGCGGTAACGCAAGCAGTGTTCCCCTAGCTCGGTCTGCATCGTCGGCCAGCTATACTCGTGAATGTGAAAATAGTCGGCCACCTCCAGCGCACGGCTGTAGGCATCTACCCAGGTATCTTCCCAGTCCGGCATGTGTGCGGAGCTGGGATGACCGGTGGAAAAGCCGCCGGCAGCATAGGCAACCCCCACCTGTTTCAGGAGGCTGGCAAGTTCAGCCTCAAATGCCGCCAGATCTCCGAGTTCCTTGGCCGAGTTGTGGGAGATCTCATTGTAGCCCTCAATGGCGTCGAAGAGCTTCAGTTCCTCCTCTGTCAGTCTGCTCATGAGCTTCTCGAAGAACAGCCGGGCGTTTTCTGGCGGATCGTCCAAGCGTTGCTCACCCTGGAGCAGAAACAGTCGGCCGAGCAGGAAGATGTTGGGCTCAGCCCCGCCGAGATCTTCGCGGATCTTGCCAATGACCTTGTCGGGCCAGTCATCCACGACCTTGAGGTCCAGAGACTTGACGATGGCCGGCCGGGTCTCCACGATGAACTTATCCCACCCATGTGTTCGCGTATCTATGTGAATTCCGAGTTTGCTGTTCATGATGATAATCCTTCCACGTCAACCGCGCTCCACAAACCGAACGTTGTCCCAGTCGCCCACGATGGCGTAGTACACGCGCACCTTACCTGCTGTCAGGTGCTCCGCCCGTTGGGCACGGTACTGGACACCGTCAGCTTCAACGTCAAACTCCGGCGAGTTGGGCACAAAGCCATCGGCGAAGATGCGCCGCTGCAGTGCGGCATTGGGGTTGAACTGGATCACCTGGCGCCGTTCCGCCTCGGCCAGGAACGCATTCCCGACCAACGCCCTGGCGACGGCCGACCGCAGCTCGTCCATGTCCACCCCGACCGGATCCGACCGGCGGGTTGGATCAACTTCGCGATGACCCAGCACGTGGCTCGCGTCCAGCCCAAAACGCCGGCAGGCTGCAACAATCCGTTGGATTGTCGTGACCAGGACTGCCTGGCCGACCGGTTTGCCTGCGACCTGATACGCCTCAATGCCCCACGTGATTTCGTTGCCCAGGTTTGAAGGCGTTCCGTCGGGAAAGCGCACACTGCTGGACTCGGAGTGGTGCGCGGCGCGCTCGTCGGGCACCAGCCGGTAGACCCGACCACCGGGGAGCACTAACTCGTGGGAGCTGACCTGGCGATCGTTGCGGACCAGGTATTTCAGCGTGTTTTTGGCCGGGGCACCCACCGGCGAAACGCTCGAATGCACGATGATGTAGTGCACCCGTTGCCCCTGGCGTGGGCTCGAGTGGGCACTCAAGCGCTCGGTCACACCCCCGGTGGACACTCCGACAAGGGGTCGTGAAGCGAATTCGCGGAACGACGAGTATGACCCCTTTCGCCCGCCGGCAGCGTCCACAACACCAAAGGGCGGCACCATGCCATCGGACCAGCAGAACCAAAAGACATAAGGGGCGGCCGTTGCCAGGCCCTCATTTAGGGCTTCAAGTGTCCGTTCAGGAAATCCACCCTGGTTCGAGGTGTCATCCGTGCCAACTTCGGTGATCCAGATAGGTTTGCCGGCGGCCGTGTGGTACTGCTGGATCAGGTCGCCCAAGACGCCAAAGCCCCAGGTTGGGGTAGGCCAGTCTGGCGTTGGCCGGCGTCCGTACGGGTGCACGCCCACTGCATCCGCGTACAGCACACCCCCGCTCGATGCCATCACGCGCTCCAGGTAGGCCGGATGGCCGGCCGCCAGGCCGCCCGTCACCACCGTCGCCGACGAGACTTCCTTGATGCCCGTGGTTGTGGCCTTCAGCATACGTCCGAACACCTCGGGGCGGACGCAGGGATCGTATTCCGGCTTGCAGTCGAGAAAGTCTTGCTCGTTCCAGATCTGGTACGCCTGAACCTGGGTGCTGTAGTGCCGCGCGATCTGCCGGCAGCGGTCGGCAAACCTGGCGATGTAGTCGTTCCAGGCTGCGTCGCCGGCATGGTGGGCCGGCTTGCCGGGATGGGTCTCGTAGGACAGGATCATCAGGATGTTGATGCCGGCCCGGTTTAGGTCCTGCACCACCTCGTCGTAAAACTCAAAACGGGTGGGATGCGCTGCGTCGCCGGGGTCTTTGAAGGTAAAGCGCACCCAGGTAGCGCCCAGGTCTTTGAGCTCTTGAGTTGATGGCCGGCCGTGCTCGTTGGCAGGGTCGATATTGATGCCGCAGTGAATTCGTCTTGCCATGAGGCGTCTTCCTTTCAAAGGTACCGTAAGCGATATCAGTCGGCACTGGTCTTTCCGCTCCGCCCTAGCCTTCCCCGATCACCGGTCACTGCTGTTCACCCCCCGCCGGCCTGTTGGTCGGAGTCGGCCGCCGGCAGCATGGCCTGCAGATGCGTGAGCAGTGTGGGCCAATCGCGAAAGTAGCGTGTTTCGCCGTTGAGCACGTGCTGGACTTTGCCACGCCATTCAGAGTGGCCGACGCCCAGCTCTTCCTGCCACATCCGCACGGTAAACAGATGCGACCGGTACGGTTACTCGACTGTATCCAATCTGTCCACCTCGATGTCCATCTGAGTTCAGGTGACCGGCACCTGACCAAGCGAAAGCCGCCGGCTCAATAACCGGTTGAGAGGCGCCGGTCACCCTGGCCGTGTAAGCTCTCTCAATGACGGTCGTGTGGTCTTATCCAACTATTCTATGGCTTTATTATACATACGGAGCGTTTCAAAAGCGTTTCATGGAGCGTTTCGTGAGGGGAGATTTCGGAAATAGAAGCTTGATCACTTGCACGTGCGTATTGAAAGCAAGCGTCGTGATGACGTTGTCCGCTTCTGTGTCGGGCGAGGAACGAAGCCTGACCTCAGGCTCACGGTCTCGGTTGATGATGCCCACGCGGTCGACGCTCTCGCCTCCCTCGGGAATGACCTCGGAAACCGGCGGAGCGGCCGCTCCGCCTGCTTGCGACGCTTGCCCCGCCTCCGTCTCAGGCGGGACAAAGGCCTGCCTCCGAGTTTCGAGCTCGTCACGCAGGATACGCAAATTCCGCTGAGCACCTCGTGTTCTTCACCGCTCGTCACCTGGGCAGCTAACATGCCTTCCACCAGATCGATCTCCCCGAGCAGCGCCTCATCATCGAGGGACTGAGCGTACGAAGGTAGAATGCTTTCATTGGTCGCATCGCGTTGCACGCTCAGCAGCGCTCGGTCCACAGGCAGAGGGTTTGCAGCTGTGGGAAGAGCGGCCGCATGGTCCTGTTGCACCACGTGGCTCAGTTCATGGGCCAGCAGCCGCCTTCCTTGCGGCATATCCGGCTGATAGCGCCCCTCACCAAATTCTATTGTCTGGTGTAGCAGCTTCTTCTCACATCCAGGACAGCGCCGTTGGCTGCTCTGGGATTGGAGTTGCGTATCAGTTGGCGCTTCCTCCATGCTCTGAGGCTCCGGCATGCGCATCACCACGTCGGCCACGCGGTCAGTCTCCTGCTCATGAACATCATTGGGGGCACCAACGGTGAGTTTGGTCTGTACTTGAGTGCCCAGTATAAGCGACAGGCGGGCATTGCCCACCGTCTGCTGCGTTGAAGTCGTGGTAAGGGTAGCGGGCAATGGCCCGCCCTTCTTCTCGGGCGTCGCAGGCTGCTTCTGTACGGTTGGTGCCGCTGGCCTCTCTATCGACCCAGCCTCGATCAACCGGCCAACTGCCCGGTTACCGACAGTTTTCTGCAATTGCAAGATCGGGTGCAGCCGAGCGGCGCTGGCGACTCCGACTGATCAGAATCGTGCAACCTACTGGAATGATCTGTTTGGTTTGTCTTGGCCGCCTGCTGACGTTCCACTCTTACTCTTCTCGTGCAGTTAAGGTTGGGGTAGGAGAGTTGTGCCGAAAATAGCCGGCCTCACGACGATCGCGCCGGCCTGCGTCTCTCCAACATGGTAGTGTATCACACTCTTCCCGGACTTGAAGCCCCCTGAATCTGCCGGCATCGGGAAATCGCCATCGTTTGACGGCAGGGCCCTCTGTAGAGCCCTCCGGCTCTTCAGGAAAATTATACAAAAAACTGATCCTTTATCAACCCGAGAACCCAGATTGCAACCTGGGCGAGGATCAAGGCAATCGACGCAAGAGCTACGAGTCCAATCCACTGCTGGTTATTGTTCCGAAATGTCAATACCCCAAACTGCGTTAAGATGCTGTCAGGGAGAAACAATAGAGCCAGGGTGAAGATGGCCGCCACAATAGCGATGAATCTGATCGTCTCTAATGTGAAAAGCGAGAGAACTGCCTCGATGATCTTGCCTAGCAACTCTAACAGTTTCTCCATCGGTGCTCCTTTCCGGGAGTTGTCCTCATAAATTATGCTCCTGAAGAAGTTTGTGTCTTTATGTCAAGGGAAAACCCCTGACTGCCACAAGACTAGTAGCAGAATCAATAGAACCACCATGCCCCCTATTATCCACCACACGATTGGGATACGCACCTCGAGCGCGACGTCGACTTCGGCCCTATCCTCAGCATTCTCATCGTTGAAAACGACGATTTTGAACGCGTGCGTGCCCCACTTGAGCCCAGCCGGCGGCCCCAGAACCAGCTTCACATCCCGCGACTGCTGAGCATGAAGGGGGAAGAAATCCGGAATCGGATCAACCCACTGGCGGTAGGCTTCTTCTGTGTCGACCTGATAGTTGTTCGTCTCTTCGCTCATGTTCTGAATCGTCAGCGTTTTTTCAATGGTTTCGCCACGTTTCAGGGGCTCTGAGATACTCTGGGGACTCAAGTGTATTGTGGTAGGCATGATATCCTCCGGCATAAATTTGATTCGGCTCTATGGATTTCAATCAGACCGACCTTCTGTTTCTGCAGCCCGATGAAGAAGAGCCGGCAATTCATTGTTCTGACACCACATAGTTGTCAAGTTCACCTGATCGGCAATTGCCCATCGGTCGCTCCGCCAGGTCACGAGCTACGCCGCACATCGAACAGCTCATCCGAATCAACTTCGCCAGCCGGCGTCGTGACCCGAACCCGATGCATACCGAACTTGGCGTTGCTTCCGACCCTCACGTCGAGTGCCAGCATTTCGGCGGTGCTCTCTTCGTCTTCTGCGAACTTCACCGCCACACCGGCATCCACCTCCGATCCGTAGAAGAACTCGACCTCGTGCTCCGACAGCGGCTCGCTCGGCACCAACAAGTGCCGGCCGTGGACATGCACGATGACTTCATCACCTTCGGTGGCATATTCGGGGTTAATATCGGTGACCACGGGCACGCTCACCACGTTGAATATTACATCGGATGGACTCTCAGCGGTACCGCCAGGGGTGGTGACCGTGAAGCTGCGCCCACCCAAGGCAGCATTGCCCCGGATGTGGATAGAGACTGGCAACTCAGTGTCCGTATGCCCCTCGTCGATGATTGTGGCCATCACGCGCGGGTCCTCGTGCGAACCGCGCCAGAACTTGACCTCATCTGCGTGGAACAGGTTCCTGCCGTGGATAACGGCCTCTATCGTCTGGCCTTGCCGGCCCCAGACCGGCGCGATGCCCGTGATGATCGGTTCATCGACATACTCACGCGTTACGGTGATGACCACCCGATCGGGCGTACTCCGCAGGCCGGCATCGTCCTCAACCACCAATTCAAAAACATACCGGCCCTCTTCCAGGGTCACATCGACCTTTGGTTCGCTGGTCTCGATGGGAAAATCCTCAATTGTGTATGGCATGTCCCACACTCCTCTTGATCGTCATGCTCGGATTCAGTTGTAAGATAGCTACGCTTCTATGGTCCAACGATAGCGCACGATATTCCGCTCGCCTCGGCCGCGGGAGGCACTGGCGTCCAGGGTCACTGTCGCATCCTCGTAAATCGTGGTGACACCCTGATCGTGGCCGGCATTGGCAATCGGATTTTCAATGGCCATTTCAGACAGTTCCCGGGCTGCCTCAGCCACCGCATCTTGCGCAGTGAGGATATCACGTTCAACGCCTAGCCGCAAAGCAGCCTGAAGATTCTGAACGGAGGTCACATACGCATGAAACTCTTCCGTCGCATTCACGACATTTCCATACTTGCGGTCGATCTCCTGTCCCACGTCTTGTTCGATATCAGCCAGGGTAGCCAACAGATCCGGCAATTGTCCGGGACGCACGCGGCCAATCCGGGCGAGCGTCTCTACCGTCAGAGCAGCATGGCGCACGTCAACGACGGATGGGGCGGGGAATTGATCATCCAGGGCAGCGAAGTCGCGCCGCGTCCGGCTCATGACCTGGATGAGATCCCGCAGCGTCTCGGGGGGCATCAGCCGCTCGCGTATCCCCACCGCGCCGGCGGACTCCACGTGGCGGCGATCGATCTCGTTGCCCCCAGGGTAGTCGGGATCTGCCGGCTCGGTGACTTCGGTTACGCCGGGCTGGAGATCAATGCGCGCCAACTCCATCCAGGCGTAGTTGTCGGGCCTGGCGGTGGTTATCTGCAGGTCCACGGACGGGCCTGTGCCGTTGTCCGGCTGCGCCTCGACATGTCCGATGGCGATGAAGACCAGTTCGGGCAGTTCATAGCGATCGGCGGCAATGCGCAGGATGCGAGGCTCCTCCAGGACGAGGGTGTTGCCCGCGCCGTCCAGGGCCGCGCCGGCCAGCACCCGCACCTCCAGGCCGCCGGCCGCTACCACCCTCAGTTGCTCTGCCTCACCCAGCACGACCCCTGGTGTGTGGAGCCCCCGATTGTGGAGCCGGCGATATCGATCCACCCGCACAAGCCTTTCCTCGAAGTTGGATGAATTCTTCTCTTCTTCGGCAAGCCTTTCCTCGAAGTCGGACGATTTCTGCTCCTCTTCGGCAAGCCTTTCCTCGAAGTCGGACGATTTCTGCTCCTCTTCGGCGAGCCTGTTCTCATGATCATCCAACCGGTCCCGCTGGTGGGCCACAGTCACCGACCAAACCACGCCACCACGGTCGATCTCGTCATCCTTGATCTCCGTTGCGCCAGGTTGAAGGTGAATACAGGCCAGCTCCAACTGGGACGCGTTGTCAGGTTTGTTGCGGGTCGCCTCCACACACGGACGCTCAGTCATGCGGGTGTGCCCGCTGTACTGTGGCTGCTCGACATTTTCATCGTAGTCGGTTGGGATCTCGCAGTATTCGATGGCAATGTAAACATCCTCAGCCGAATCTCCCTTGCCGAGGCCGAGCTCACCCGGATCAATCTCGACCTCACGCGGCTGCCCCAGATAAATCTCGTTTCCAGCACCATCCAGAGCTGCACCGGGCTGCACCTGTACCGCGAGGCGGCCTTCGATTGCTCTCACTTCCAGGTTGCCATGAATACTCTCGATGACCCCCGGCGTGTTGTGTAGCGACTGGGTGTGGAGCTTGAGCTTCTCCCGATGATAATCCTGTTCCTGGGTCCAGTCGCGGGCGGTGGTGAAGAAGCCAGTGAAAAAGTTCAGGCGCTTGAATTCGGTTAGATCAGTCATGCTCGTCCCTTTCGTAACTATCAGCCCATGGTCATGTCCAAGCCAATTGTGGAGTGCACTCCCATCTGAATCGGCTGCAACGCATCGTCACTTATCATGCGAGGGAGCCTGAGGTAATACACGGTGTGGGCCGGCTTTTCCAGATCGATGATGGCTCTAACGGCCCGCACACTGTCCGGCTGCCTCATTTTCTCCCAGTCCTCGGGCGATGAAGTCTGTATATCCAGGGTGAAGTGGTACGGCCGCTCGACCTCGTCAATCAGAAACGTATCGCCCCGGTACTCGACGGTCCTGGTTTCGCGCCTGATCTCGAGGGTTAGCGTATAACGGTCATCAATAAGCCCGTCACGGCGGGTCACAGTCGCCGGCTCATGATGACGGTGCTCGCCATCCAAAAGCTGGATGTTAACGAATTGCGCCTCCCCTTCGGTTCCCACTTCCACACTTTTCACGCGACCCGCACGATAGTACAGTCGCAGGGGCTCCCCCTCAGGCACACGGGTATGGCCAGCCGGGGCCACGGTCTCCACGACGTAGTAGTCACGGTAGACGGGCTGACGGCGCTCCATGCGCTTGATTATTCGATCCTCTGTTTGATCCCGATAGTCGACATCTGTCCTGGTTCCCCCAATCCGGGAAGCGACGCCAATTTGCATCCCACCCGGCCAGCGCCGTTCCCGGATACGGGGTTTTATGCCCAAGTAGATCTCCAGGTAGCGTTTCAGCCCGTAGACTGTACCCCGCCAGCGGTAGAGCTCAACCGCCTCAGCAATGAGCCGGCGCCGTTGGCTATCGTCCCATGACTCGTCCAGCACCAAGGCAACCCAGGTAGCCAGCCAGGGCAAAAAGTCGGGCTCAGCGAGCGCCGGGGCAAAGTGGCGATCAATGGCGGACAGCAGGTCCTCAAAGCCCGCAAATACCTGCTCAAAGGGCAGCAGAAACCGACCCAGGAAAGGGTCTTCGTGGTGAATGGCCGGCAGGTGTTCGAGATAACGGCTCTTAGTCTGTTCAGTCATACGACATTCACATCCCGAGCATTAGCGGACATCGTGCACCTCGATGTCGCCGGACTGGGTGACGAAGTGAACCAGGTTGTTAAGGTCGACGGCGACGCGGTTGCCAACCTCTATCCAGCTACCGCGCTGTCCACGAGTGTAAAGCGCGAGGGACTCGACGTGATCCACCCCCTCCGTGCTCTCGACAACCTGGTGTACCTCCGAGGCGTAGACGTCCCGTCCGAAGGGCCAGCCCCTCTTCTCGTCATCCGGGCCGCCCTTCAAAGGATCGAAAAATTCTCTGAGCCTGGCTTCGATGTCTTCTTGCAATTTCTTCGCCGGCACCTGGGGACCGCGTATCACTTCTGCTCGAACGCAGACGTCGGTGTAAGTCGGGCCGACCACGTGATGACGAGTGGTAATCAGCCGGCGCTCGTCCAAGAAGTCCGATACGTTTCTGAAGAACTCCCCCCACACCCGGGCGGCCTCGTCGGCGCCGGCAGTGGCCAGCCGCTTTCCATCCGGGCTGAAGACTACGGCATTGACAGCGCCCGTGTGGCGCAGAGCAGTCAGTTCATCCCAACCCTCTGCATCCCATACCCGGGCAGTCTTGTCGTCACTGGCGGTGACCAACTGTCTTCCATCTACGCTGAAGACCACAGCATTGACGGCCCCCGCATGGCGCAGGACAGCCAACCGCCTCCCATTTTCCACATCCCACACCCGGACGCTCTTGTCGGCGCTGGCGGTGGCCAGCCGTTTCCCATCCGGGCTGAAGACAGCAGTATTGACAGCGCCCACGTGGCGCCGGCGGAACACGTTCGCCCCGGTCTGCGCGTCCCACACCCGGATAGTCTTGTCAGCACTGGCGGTGGCTATCCGGCTACCATCCGGGCTGAAGGCCACAGTGTTAACTGCGCCCGCATGACGCAGGACGGCCAGTTCCTCCCCGCTCTGTGTATCCCACACCCGAGCGGCGTGGTCGTCACCCGCCGTCGCCAGCCGGCGCCCGTCCGGGCTGAAGGCTGCAACGTTGACAGCGCCCTCATGGTGCAGGATGACCTGCTCCGCCCGGCTTTCGACATCCCATACCCAAGCAGTCCTGTCGTCACTGGCGGTGGCCAGCCGCTTCCCATCCGGACTGAAGGCGACAGTGTCGACAGCACCCGCGTGTGGAAGGGTGAACAACCAATTCCCACTTTCCACATCCCACACCCGGGCGGTCTTGTCGTCACTGGCCGTAGACAGCCAGCGCCCGTCTCCGCTGATCACGACGGTATTGACGGCACCCGCATGCCTCAGGCGAATCAACTCTTCCCCGGTCTGTGAGTCCCACACCCGGACAGTCTTATCAGCACTGGCCGTGATAAGCCGGCGCCCATCCGGGCTGAAGGCCACGGCGCTGGTCCCCCCCCTGTGATTCAGGATGGCTACCTCGTCCCCCCTCTGTGCATCCCACACGCGAGCGGTGTGGTCGCCGCTCGCCGTCGCCAGCCGGCGCCCATCCGGGCTGAAGGCCACGGCGTTGACGGCGCCGGCGTGGCCTCGCAGGACAGCCAATTCTTTCCCACTTCCTGCGTCCCACACGCGAGCGGTGTGGTCATCACTCGCCGTCGCCAGTCGGCTCCCATCCGGGCTGAAGGCCGCAGTGTTGACGGCACCGCCGTGGCCTCGCAGGACAGCCAATTCCTCCCCACTTCCTGCATCCCACACGCGAGCGGTGTGGTCATCACTCGCCGTCGCCAGACGGTTCCCATCCGGACTGAAGGCCACAGCGTTGACAGCACCCGCGTGACCACGCAGGGCAAATGGCCGTCTCCTACTCTCCACATCCCACACCCGGGCGGTGCGGTCGTCACTGGCGGTCGCCAGCCGGCGCCCATCCGGGCTGAAGGCCACAGCATTGACGGCACCGCTATGGCCTCGCAGCGCAGCCAATCGCCTTCCGGTCTCCATATCCCACACTCGGGCGGTGTAGTCGTCACTGGCGGTGACCAGCCGGCTGCCATCCGGGCTGAAGGCCACGGCATTGACAGTGCCCTCACGGCGCAGGACGACCAGTTCCTCCCCGCTCTGTACGTCCCACACTCGAGTGGTCTTGTCGTTGCTAGCGGTGGCCAGCCATTTCCCATCCTCGTCCGGACTGAAGGCCACAGCATTGACAGCACCCGCGTGGTGCAGGACGACCAGTTCCTCCCCGCTCTCCACATCCCATATCCGGGCGGTCCTGTCATCACTGGCTGAAGCCAGCCGGCTCCCATCCGGGCTGAAGGCCACAGCGTTGACAGCACCCGTGTGACGTAAGGCATCCAGCCGGCTCCCGCTTACGACGTCCCACACCCGGGCTGCTTCGTCAGCACTGGCAGTGGCCAGCCGGCTCCCATCCGGGCTGAAGGCCACGGCATGAACAGTTCCCTCTCGGCGTAGGCGAGTCAGCTCCTCCCCACTCATTGCATCCCACACGCGGGCAGTCTGGTCAGCACTGGCGCTGGCCAGCCGGCTCCCATCCGGGCTGAATACGACGGCATTAACAACATCCTCGTGGTTCAGGATGGCCAACGTCTCCTCACTCTCTACATCCCACACGCGAGCGGTGTGATCATCACTCGCCGTCGCCAGCCACTTCCCATCTGGGCTGAAGGTCACGGCGTTGACGACACCTTTATGGCCACGCAGGTCAGCCAATAGCCCCTCGCTCTCCACATCCCACACTCGCGCGGTGCGGTCATCGCTCGCGGTCGCCAGCCGGCTGCCATCCGGGCTGAAGGCGACAGCGTTGACAGCTTCCTCGTGGCGCAGGACGGCCAGTTCCTTCCCGCTCTGCACATCCCACACCCGCGCGGCCTTGTCAGCACTGGCGGTGGCTAGCCGGCTCCCGTCCGGGCTGAAGGCCACGGCATTGACCACATCACCGTGGTTCAGGACGGCCAGCCGCCTCTCGCTCTCCGCATCCCATACCCAGACGGTGTGATCATCGCTGGCGGTGGCTAGCCGCTTCCCATCCGGGCTGAACACCACCGCGTTGACAGCACCCCCGCGATGTTGGACAGCCAGCCCCCGTTCCGTTTCCACGTCCCACACGCGGGCTGTGTGGTCGTCACTCACCGTCGCCAGCCGGCTCCCATCCGGGCTGAAGGCGACAGCATTGACAGCACCCCCACGGTGTTGGACAGCCAGCCGCCTCCCGCTCTCCATGTCCCACACGCGGGCCGTGTTACCGGCACCCGCAGTGGCCAGCCGTTTCCCATCCGGACTGAACACCACGGCATTTCCAATACCGCCCCGGTGCAGGATGGCCAACGCCTGTCCGCTCTCCACATCCCACACGCAGGCCGTTTGGTCGTCACTCGCGGTCGCCAGCCGGCGCCCATCCGGGCTGAACACCACCGCGTTGACGGCATCGGCGTGATCCAGAACAACCAGTTCCTCCCCGCTCGCTGCATCCCACATCCGAGCCGTCTTATCGTCGCTCGCAGTGGCTAGCCGGCGCCCATCCGGGCTGAACACCACCGCGTTGACGTCACCCGCGTGGTGCAAAACAGTCAGCCGACTCCCACTCTCGACATCCCACACCCGGGCGAACTTGTCAGCACTCGCCGTCGCCAGCCGGCGCCCATCCGGGCTGAAGGCCACGGCACTCACAATTCCCTCACGGAACAGTGGCGGGATCAGCTCCTCCCCGCTCTGTACACTCCATATCCGGGTGGTCTTGTCAGCACTGGCCGTGGTCAGCCGGCTCCCATCCGGGCTGAAGACCACGATATTCACAACATCCTCGTGCTCCAGGTCGGTCAACTGCTGTCCGCTCTCTGCATCCCACACCCGGGCGAACTTATTATCACTCGCCGTGGCCAGCCGGCGTCCATCCGGGCTGAACACGACGATATTCACAACATCATCGTGGTTCAGGACAGTCAACTCCTGTCCACTCTGCGCATCCCACACCCGAGCGGTGTGGTCGTCGCTCGCCGTCGCCAGCCGGCGCCCATCCGGGCTGAAGACCACCGCATTGACAGCACTGGCGTGCTCCAGGACCGCCAATTCCTCCCCACTCTGCACGTCCCACACCCGAGCGGTGTGGTCGTCGCTCGCCGTGGCCAGGCGGCGCCCATCCGGGCTGAAGACCATGGCGTTGACCACGCCCTCATGCTCATGGAGTGTGATCAGCCGGCCTCCATTCCACGCATCCCACACCCAGACCTTCTTATCGTCGCCTGCGGTGGCCAGCCGGCGCCCATCCGGGCTGAAGACCACCGCATTGACGGCTCCTTCGCGGTACAGCGGGGAGAGCACCTCCTCCCCAGTCTCTGCATCCCACACACGAGCGGTATAGTCATCACCTGCGGTGGCTAGCCGGCTCCCGTCCGGGCTGAAGACCACCGCATTGACCACACCTGCGTGATTCAGGACAAACATTCGTCTCCTGGTCTCGATATCCCAAACTTGGGCCGTGCCGTCATCACTGGCAGTCGCCAGCCGGCTCCCATCCGGGCTGAAGACCACCGCATTGACAGCGCCCGCGTGATTCAGGACGACCCGCTCCACCCTGCTCTCCGCATCCCACACCCGTGCCGTGTGATCAGCGCTGGCGGCGGCCAACCAGGTCGTGTCCCCGACCGAATTGAAGGCCACCGCATTGACCGCACCGCCGAGGGTAAAGCTGACCAACTCCGTCCCGCTCTCCACATCCCACACGCGGGCGGTGTTGTCATTACTCGCGGTGGCCAGCCGGCTCCCGTCCGGGCTGAAGGCCACCGCGTTAACAGCACCATCAAGATCCAAAACGGCCAATGTCTCCCCGCTCCCTGCATCCCACACCCGGGCCGTGCGATCGTTGCTCGCCGTGGCCAGCCGGCTCCCATCCGGACTGAAGGCGACAGCGTTAACAGCGGCGGCGTGCTCGAGGACCGCCTGTTCCTTCCCGGTCCCTGCATCCCACACCCGAGCGGTGTGGTCGTCGCTCGCGGTGGCCAGCCGGCTCCCATCCGGACTGAAGGCTATCGCATTGACGATCCCTTCGTGGCGAAGTGTAGCGAGTTGTGTCCCGCTTTGTGCATCCCACACACGAGCGGTGTGGTCATCACTGGCAGTGGCCAGCCGGCTCCCGTCCGGGCTGAACACCACGACGCTGACCATCCCTTCACGTGGCAGGACAGTCAGCGCCTCCCCGCTCTGTGCATCCCACAGCCAGGCAGTTTTGTCCGCACTGGCTGTAGCCAGCCGGCTCCCATCCGGGCTGAAAGTCACCGCATTGACAATTCGGTCGTGCTTGAGATCACGTAACGCCCTCGATGCGGTTTCGGGCACGATGATGAGGCTGACATCGCCGGTGCGGCGGAGGGGGAAGGGAGCGGGGGCCTCCAGATCCATCTCAGGCACACACCTGGCACGGGCAAGATTGAAGCCAATCTCCTGAAGAACGGTACGCTCGAAGTCCTCCGTCGTGATGGCCCGCCAGCGTTTTCTCAAATCATCGAGGGCCTGTTCTCGAGCCTCGTCCAACCCCGTGGGATCAGTCCCTCCGGAAGCCCTGGTCTCGCTGTAGAC
The DNA here is from genome assembly GCA_964532665.1 of uncultured Anaerolineales bacterium. Taxonomy (GTDB): domain Bacteria; phylum Chloroflexota; class Anaerolineae; order Epilineales; family JAANWY01; genus CAZHMV01. Next base: position 37,804 of record CAZHMV010000009.1, on the reverse strand, counting down.
GTTAAACGAGACACCGTCACGAATCGCCTGCGCAACAGTGGAGGGCAAGACCGGTGAATAGTTGTCGATGTGAAACTCCGTCTCCAGAGGCACATTGCCACGCTCGCCCAACGTGTAGCGATAGCTGGCTACGATCTCGGCCCCGGGCGGCGGGACCATACCTGCCCCTGTAGTGAATCTTTCCCTGTATCTCGACTCCAGGCCATCGCCGAAGTGAATGGCATTCAGATGGGGGATGACCGTGAAGTGCTTGTCTTCAGGTCCCGAGTCTAGCAAGCCGGCCCTGTAGTTCCAGCGCTTGCCGCCCACCATCACGTGCGGCACGGTTGGAAACGGTCCATCGGGATCAACGACCACATGAGCCTGGAGCAGGCGGAAGACCTGGTGGGCCTGGCCGTTACTCTTGCCCAACCGCTCGCTCTGGACGAGCGTGGTCTGCCGCGCTTGCACAGTGCCACCAGGCACCGTCGGCGTGAGCAACAGGTCATGGACGGTCTCGAAAGGAAACGTCTCGATCTCCTCACCAGGGTAGGCCACGAGGGGTGTGCCTTGAGGCACGACCAGGTCTTCGTTCAGTCCGTCAGCAGTCACGGTGAGCCGGACCGTGGCTGGCCGGGCCGGCTCGAAAGTGACCCCCAGCAACTCCAGAAAACGCGCGCGACTGGCCTCGGGAATCCGGTTCAAACGATAGATCAACACTTCAGTCAACCAGGCAAAAAGCTCGATGAGCATAATGCCCGGGTCCGACACATTGTGGTCGGTCCAGCCATCACGTGCGTAGCGCGGGATGAGCGCCCGCATCTCATCGACGAGGTCCGAGAACGTTCGATCGTCCAGGTTTGGCAAAGGGATGGGCATGGTTTTACTCCAAAACCATCTCGATTTCGTGACTACCCGAGTAAATCAAGTGGCCTTCGGGAACAAAGATGCGATCGTCACGGAACTCAATCCGCTCGATGGGCATGAGCTCCAGGCTTGGATCGCGCCGGCCGCGGACGACAATACTCACCCTGTCACCCCGCCTGACATTCCGCACCTTCACACCTCTCACCTTTCTACCTTCGGTTTCGTCAAGTAGAAATTTGTCCCGATCTTCGGCCAGCGGCAGACGCAGGTGTTCGTCCAGCGACATCAAGGCATCGGGCACCATCAGATTGTCCGGCTGATCCCAATCAGCCGGCGGGTCAAAGGACTCGTGGAAGGTGATGCTGTCATCGGACAGAGAGGCTATCTTCAGATCGTCCTTCAGGACCGTGTTGTCGGCCGCAACGATGGCTACATTATCGCCCACTTTGAAACCGGAAACGGCGAGACCGGTCAACTGCTCGTCCCGGGACACGGGCTCAGCCAAAAGCAGCTTGATGCGCTCATCAAAGGTGCTCACCTGACTGCCAGTCGGTATATCGAAGGGCGCTTTCCGATAGCCCTGTTGTTCCTTCGCCAGGCGCAGGCGCTGTTGTTGCAATGACCCAAGCAAGTCCACGTGGGCTGCGTAATCCACACCCGGTACAGCCTCGATCTCGGCATGGACTTCAGATAGATAGACATCACGACCCAATTCCCAACCGGTCCGATCCGGGCCGCCGTGCAGGGGGTGAAGGAACTCCTCGAGCCGATCAAGGACCCTGAGCTCGATCTCGTCGGACTTCTGGGGCTCTCTGGGCACCACCCGGGCCCGCACCGTGGCCTCGACGTACGCCGGCCCCGTGACGTAGACGTGGCTAAACCCAGCGGTTAGATTGGTCAACGCACGATCTTCCAGGTAGTCCCTGACCCGTCGCACGAGGGCCCGATTGGGCACAGGTTTGGCAGCCGTGCTTTTCGGGATAATGACTACCGTCACCCAGCCTGGTTCGGGAAGGCCCTTAGGGTTGCGGGTGGGTATGCTGTGGACCTGCGCCACCTCGCCACTCGTCTCCCGCGCGACCCACTTGAAATCGTCGACCGTCACGGCCCGCTGGCGATACTTGAGGCTCTGGGGACCGCGCTCCCTCACCTGTTCTAGCGTCTCTGCATCGGAGCCGCCGGCAGCCGCCTCGAGGTTGGTCACACTCCGAATGTTGGCCAGCTCATCACTGGGGTTGCGCAGCACGGTGATCGCATCGGCTTCAACGTTACCCGCCGCACCATCGTGGACGTGGTAGAGCACCGCTTTGATGTTATCACGGCCTATCGGTGGAACCTTGCCACGCTTCCCATCACCGAAGCGCACCCGACCGTTAACGGGGTCGAGGACGAAATGACGACTGCGGGGCGTAGAAGCATCGAAGCCAGATACGCGGTGCCAGCGCACCCACTGACCTTGGATAGATTCACCCTCCGGGGCATCCAACAGCGCCTCGGCCTTTTCATCAACTTCCTTTAACTCCTTTTTGAGTTGTTCTAACTCCTCATCGGGCGGCTGGTCAGGCTCCAGCACGGCAACTTGAGCATCAAGAAGCACCGGCGCTCGCGTGAGCTCAAAGACCTGGTCGCGTTCCCCGTCACTCGACCCGAGCATTTCTTCGGTGTTCGTTATCGTGTTGAGGGCGGATACGGTGTTGAGGCGTATGGCCTTCAGGTAAGGGGGCGACATCTCTGCTTCGGCCAACTTGACCAGACGCCAGCGATACTTAACGACTGATCGCCCCTCGGTGGCCTGGGATTTTGAGGCGTCCAGGGTTACTGTGACTTCGTCTTCGAATAAGGGCACTTCCCTGTCCGGCCCCGCGTCAGCCGACAATGATACGTGCCGCCAAAGGTACCGGGTGATGGTCTGACAGCCAAAAGCCTGGGAGCCGGAAGCATCCAGCGTGATCCTGGCCTCGCCATCCTCGATGCGGACCGTCTGGCCGTGGCCAGCCTGAGCGCGAGGCTGAGAGCGGGGCAGGCGACCCCGTACCCAATAGGCAACCTGGCCAAACTCGTTGCTGGCTGGGTGGTCATCCGGAGCGAAGAAACCCAGGTAGCCGCGTAAGCTCAGACCCTGGCTATCGTCGGAGACCTTCAAAGCGGTCCACCGGCGGCCGTTCCAATATTCCCAGGAGATAGCGGGGCGTGTATCGGGGATTTCGGGGCCCTGCTCCAGGTCCAGGAGCATCTGGATCCACTGTCCGGCCGGGAAGCCGGGCTGGACGCCGAGGTAGAGGGCCGGCCCCTCGTAGGCAGCGCAGAATGGACCAAAGGCTTTGCCGGCAGCCCGGTCAGGAGCATGATCCCGCACCACGCGATCCACCTGGCTGCGGCACAGGGCGACGTCTTTTTCGTCGATTATTGATTGATAACCGTTGTAGGTGACCTTCAATTCTTTGATCAGTGGCGCATAAGTTTTCGCTTCGTGGAAGATGTAGTCCCCCCGCTCACGATTTCTGACCTCCACAAAAGCTGGTGCATTATAACTGCCGGCTACAATCCGTGCCCGGATCCAGAAGCCCTCCTGATCATTCACGGCGGTCTTTTTAAACATCGGAGCATCGCCACCATCCGCCGGAACCGTAAACTCGACATAGGGGGCCGTTTGCTCATCGCCGGCCTTCGTGAACGCAAACGTCGTATCTTCAAAACCGAGGCGATCTGATGTTACATTTCCCCGGGTGCTGGTTCCAAGCGTCATCCACCCATCAGTGCTGTGATACTCCCAGACAATCGTCAGACTGTCGAGCTCCTGGCGTCTCTGTTCATCCAGCTCATCAATATTCAGATCTGCGAGGCCAGTTTCGAGCTCCGTGATTGCAAGGGTCACCGTAGCCCCCGGTTTAGAAAACGCCTCGTCGGACATCAGGTAAAAGGTATCCAACTGGCCTGGACGTTGGCCCAGCGGGAAGAACTCGTCGGCAAGATCAAGCGGGGTAAAGGCGGTATTCGCCTGAATGGCACTAAAGGCCGCTAATCTCTCCGGATCGGCAACAGCGGTCTGGCTCAGCGTGATATTGATGCTGCGGCTCCCCTTGACGCTTCTCAACACTGGCGGATGATTCCGCTCCGTCCCCCCCGTCAGTCTGCCAGCAATCCACAGACTCGTTTCTCCAGCCAGGTAAATGTCTAACGCTTCACCTTGTTTGACAGTGTACGTCCGCCCCGCCGCATGATCGCTTATTTGCCACTGGTCGCCTTCTTCTGAGACTGTAATGGTGACATCATCCGAAAGGGCGATTCCGTGGGCCTCAAATGCCTGTCGAAAACCTTCCGAGAGGACACCCGCTTCCAAATCTTCCTGAAAGTCTGTCTCCACGCTAAACAGAAGCCCCACGTCGGTTTCGACCATCTCGGGGAGCTTCCTCAACCGGACATCACCATTTTGACTGAAGTTCCCGGTGCCGTCGACCACGGTGGCGCCGGCCTCTTCAAGCCCCTGCCAGTCGGTCCCATCCCAGTATAGCCATTCAATTCTCCAACCATCGATGGCGGGGTCGCCAGGAACATCAAACTCGAAGCTCACGGTGACGGTCGCAGATCCGCGACTGGCATCGTCGGGGAAGCTAAAGAGTTGTCTGTCACCCAGGTACAGGATGCGCTGCCGCTCCTGTTGGCCCTCGAAAACAGGAAAAGGGTCGGCCCCTTGCCCCCTGGCCTGTTCCGTGCGGTCGGCATAGTCCCGTGGATCGAAGGTAATGACACCAACCAACTCGCTCTGGGCGACGACGAGATGATCCTGGGTCTCGAAGACAATCTCGGGCCGGTCTTCGATCTGCAACGTGGCCACCTGGGTACCGGCCGGCACCTGGATAGCGTCCGGGCCATCCTCCATTGGAGAGAAAGTAAGCTCCGCAACAGCCGGGCGGGGCGGGATCAGATCGATGCCGGCCTCGTTCAGAAAGGCCAGGAAATGCTTGTCGGACGCCTGGTTGAGGCGGTTGATAACCAGCTCGGCCAGGCGGCCGAAGAGACGCACCAGCGCCCAGCCGGCTGCGTGTTCCTGGCCCTGCCAGCCTTGTACGGCTAATCCCTGCTCAACTTCGGCGACGACCCCGTCAGCATTTCGCTCATCCAGCTTTGGCGCTTTCAGAGTCATGCTGTTTCCTCTCGCTGCAGGTAGAACGGATAGACCAGATTGAAACGACTGTCGGTGCCTCGTACCCGGTAGTCAATGCTGATGAGCAACCGGGCCGGGTCCTTAGGGTCGGACTGTGCTTGCACCTCCTCCAGGTCAATGCGCGGTTCCCAGCGCGTTAGCGCCTCCTCGACCTGGAACTCCACCAGACCGATGGTGCGGGTGTTATTTGGGGAAAAGACGAACTCGTGGATGCCGCATCCAAAGTCAGGCCGCATGACCCGCTCGCCGGGCGCAGTGCTCAGGATGATCCAAACCGACTCCCGCACTTTCTCCTCGAAGCGCGAGAGGCCAATCTTCCGTTCCTGGTCGAGTTGCACTGGAAATTTCCAGCCGACACCGAGGAATTTCTGGGCCATGATTACGCTCCTCTGGCTTAACCGCCGATCAACACCGTCGGGTGGCCGGCAAGAATCGAATCGGGTGGGCCGGTGCAGATCGCCATGTCGCCCATGCGGGCCGCCGGCTGGCCTCCGATCAACACGGTCGCGCTACCCATCGAGACAGGACCACCCACGTGGGGAATTGGGGGCGTTCCGGGCGTCGCCAGTGGGCAGGTGTGCATATCCCCAATCCTGGCAGCAGGTTTGCCGCCGATCAATACGGTTGGGAAACCCACGACGATCATACCACCGTGGACGGTTGGATCACCCATTCGGGCGGCGGGCTTGCTCATTTATGTTAGCTTCCTTTCCGCGGGCTCATCAGTTTATCTTCACGAGCGCACCTTTGACCTCGGTCATGGCGCTGCCGTTGACACTCACCGTCGCCGCTTTGACTTCGGTTCGCGCGGATCCATCAATGGCTACCTTCGCGCCCGATTTGACATTCAACGGGCCGGTTGTCTCGAGATCACCATTCCCTGTCGCCTTGAGCTTAAGGTTTGCCTTTGTCTCCGCAGCGACATCCTGATCGGCTTTGACATCGATCTTTCCCTTGGCCGTGATGCTGATATTGCCCCCAACGTCAATCGTGAGATCCCCCTTCACCTTGATCTCCATGGCGTTTTTGGCCGAATCGATGAAGATGCTGTTGTCGCCGGTCTTGTCAATGATCAAAATAGAAGGTTTGTCATCCGAGTCATTCAGGACAATCTTGTGGCCGCTACGCGAGTGCAGGGCACGCACGTCATTTTTCCCGTCGCCGTCCATGCTCTCCGGCGGGGTATCATCGGCGTTCCAGAGCGTGCCGACGACCATGGGGCGGTCCAAGTCCCCGTGCTCGAACGCCACCAGCACCTCGTCGTCGACCTCCGGGATGAACCAGGTGCCACGCTTGTTGCCGGCCATGAGCATGGCAATGCGCGCCCAAAAGCTATGCGCCCGGTCCTCCCCGGATTCAATGGTAACAGCCTCCTTATCCTCAGCCAACCAGGGGAAATCGACCTTGACCCGGCCCTGGTTAAAGGGATCTTTGATATCACGCACGATGCCGGTCACAACACCGTAGATCTTGTTCCGCTGCTGTGGTGGGCCAGCATTCGTGTTCAACAGTTCGATTAGACTCATCGGGCATTCCTCTCAACCTTGAATGTGGTGCGGTATCCACTGCCGTCAATGGTGTGAGTCGTGGAGGTTACGTAGTACCTGCCACTGAAACGCTGTCTCAGGCCCGTGAGCTCGATCACCATGCGGGCCCTAAGCCGCGGTTCACCGATAACCGAGCCATCTCCCTTAATGAAACCCATTGACTGCGCTTCCAATCGGCACAGGGCCATTTCATTGGCCTCCTCCTGAGTGACAACGTCATGGTCACTGATTAGAACTGTATGATCTTTGAAGAGCCGCTTTGCAACCTGGGTGCCGGTTTCTCTTCCCAGTTTGACACGCTCATCACCTGCTTTAGCCTGGCCGACCAAAGGCTTCTTACCCTTTCCCTGTGTCGTTTGCGAGGCTCGCACCTTAACTACGGTGGGCATGCCATTGGTCGAGACACGGGGACTAAAGCTACGCAGGTTCCTGCCCCATTCGAACGTAAACGCCGGACCGGGATTCGTCAAGTAGCGGGGCTTCTGGAAGACGAGGGCGTCGCCCTTCACGCTCACTTCGAAGCCAAGACGTCCTGCTCTCTCCTGAAGGATGTTTGCATAACTATGCCCCCTCGGAGAAAAGAGTGGATGCTTAGCTTTTGTTTCGGTGACTTCAGCTTGCATTCCCATGTCCTTCGCAATTTCCTCAGCAATCTTACTATCGATCGTCGCTTCAAAGGGCTCGCGGCGGCGACGATGTTGCAGCTCCTGATAGCGGCTATATCCCTGTACCTGTAAGGTGGGCTGACCGCTTTCGGGAAAATTAGACTGCCCGCCATTTATCTTGCCTTTCAGCATGAGATGCAGATCGTCCACGTAGCCCATGTGGATCTCCACCTTGTTTCCTTCTTTGAATACATCGCTATCCATCCACTTCAGTTGATTCCCACCCGCGAAAAGCCGCACCGGCTCCGGGTGACTATCCCGCACGGTGAAGGCGAAGGTGTCGGCCTGATTGACCGTTTCCGTTACGGTGACCGAAAGTACGTCAACCGTGACACCATGTTGCAATTTGACACCGTTGACGACGATCAGAAAGTTGGGCGCGTAGTGTTCAACTGAGCTCATTGTCCGCTCTAATCCAGATATCACAAGGCCGGGATTACCAGCACCTGCCCCGCTTCAAGGGCGAGAGGATTATCCAACCCATTTTCCTCGGCAATCGGTCGCCAGAGGGCGGGATCACCATATCTCTCAGCGGCAATACTCCATAATGATTCGCCCCGCCGTACCACATGGCGTTTGGCAAAATCCGATGAAAATCGGTCCCTTGCCTGATCTGCTTGCGCCTGGCCAACCTCTTTGAATGAGACGTCCACGGTTGCTCGCACCGGGACTCCGTTGGGCAGAAAGAGCGTGAAGCGCTGATCGGCCTTCTCCAGAACACCAATGAACTTGAGTTTACCCCAGCTAAAAAGGCAAATCGGCGGCGCGTGGCTGTCGGAATCGACCTTCAGTAACCCGGTGATCTGGCTGGTAAAGTTCCGTACGTCAGAGCCCTGCAACTCAGCATCCACAGGATCGTAGGTGTCGAAAAAGAGCTGCATCGAAAGCGTGCGGGCGTTGCCCCGCACAAACTGGAGGGGCGGTGCCTCCAAGCCCGGTACGGCCACTTCAGCGAACTGGTTGGCCTTTGACAACTGATACTGGGTCGGATTGAAAAGCACCTTAATGTCTCCTCCGCCCATCGGCGTGATGGTTGCCTTTTCCAATTCCATACGATACCTCACTCAACTAATAGAGATTTGATGCTGGAAGTCCAAGGCTCTCTCGCTCAATGATGAGACGTCGCTCGATGATCATGTACACTTCGTCGGCCAAACGCTCCACATCGATCTCGTCCATGCTGGGTGTCGCCGTGGTTGGCGGTGATGGCTCGCCAGCCGGCCCCGACGATACCGCATTCGACGGCCCCGTCGCCGGCGTGATAAACGACCCCTCGGCCGCCGGAACCCGCTGCACAGTCAGGCCCATCGACGGATCCAAATTGGCCGGCTGAGCCAAAGCCGGCATCGTACTCTCACCCCCGGCTCCCGTGGCGCCACGTTCCGGCATTTTCAGCAGAGGCATATCCTGCCGCATCCCAGGCGGTTCTCCGTCCGAGTGAGGCGTCCCGTTGAACGTGCCTGCCACGGATAGCGCCATCTCGGAAGGAGGTGACGTCAACGTAATATCCAGTCCGGTTGTACGCACAGAATCCGCTGCGAGCCCGACCATCGGCCCACCCCCTGCTGCGACTGGTGAGCCAGCCTCATCCACTTGTCGCTGGATCGCTGCCGGTGGGCCGGCATGTTGAGCAGCCCGCCCTGCCGGACCGCCCAGGTGTCGCTGCACGATCGCCATCCCCAAGCCAGCGGCGCTGGTCATGGCCCCCGGCACAGCCCGAGCCTCGCCGGCCGGCGGTGACACTCCGCGCGCCGGCTGGGCTTGCGGTACGCCCTCGTCGGGTGAATCCCCGGGCCCGGCGCGCTGCAGGTATACCGTCCCTGCGTCGCCGGCCCCGCCCATCGGCTCGGCGGATACCGCCTGAAGCTGAACAGCCTGCCCGGCCGGGCCGCTCAGGTGCCGTTGCACGATCGCTCGTCCCAGATCGCCGGCACTGCCTACTGCGCCCGGACCTGTCCGAGCCTCACTCGCGGACGCTATCTCTCCACCCGCCGGCTGAGCTCGCGGCATGCTCTTGTCCGGTGAGTCCTTAGGCCCCGCGCGCTCTAGGTGAACCGCCCTCCACCCGCTAGCCCCGCTCGTTACCTTGACTGACGCCGCCTGGCCCTGCAGTGCGCGCCCCGCCGGGCCGCTCAGGTGCCGTTGCACGATCGCTCGTCCCAGATCGCCGGCACTGCCTACTGCGCCCGGACCTGTCCGAGCCTCACTCGCGGACGCTATCTCTCCACCCGCCGGCTGGGCCTCTGGCCCTCCCTCCCTCGGCGTGTCCGCTGGCGCGGCCTGTTGCGCGTGAACCATCCGCACCCCGCCGGCCCTGCCCGTCACCTCGACCGGGGCCGCCTGGCGCTGGGTCACCCGCCCAGCCGGGCCGGCCAGGTGCCGTTGTAAAATGGCGGTTCCCAGGTTGCCGCTGCTGGCAGCGGTGAGCGGCGCAGCTCGCGCTTCGAGAGCTGACTGTCCCTCCCCGGGCGGCGGCGCTGGTGCGGCCCCTTCCGCGCGTGGAGATGAAACCGTACCCTGTAAACGAGCTAGACCAACACTCACACGTGCTGGGCTCGTCGGACCGAACCGACGCGATGGCGTCTCAGACGCGGGTTGCACTACGCCGGCCGATAAAGGCGAAATGCCAGCGAAGGCGGGCGGGCGGACGTAAGGCAGCGTGGCTGGGTCATGTGGGAAGAAGGCGTTGCCAGGCGACCAGCGCCGCTGCACGGCGGCTAGAAGCGGTAGCCGGCCGGTGCTCAGCCGGCTGATGCGCCTGGTCAGACCCAGCGTGACCGCCGTCGGGATGACACCTGGCGAGCTGCCGTAACGCCCCCAGATATGCTCCCCCAGTTCCGCGCTGCTGCTCGTTGGTTCCGAGTCCCCAGCCTGATTGGGTGCCTCGCGGTCGGGATGGCGGTGCAGACCTTCAGGAGGTTGTGTCATCTTTCAACCCATCGCCTACCCACGGGGCTCCAGCCCACGGTGAACCAATTCCAGTGTCTCCACAGCTACTTCAGCCGTGGCTGCACGTAGCTCCGGCCCGACCCACTTCACGGGACAGGCTTTGCGGAAATTCCAGCGCCGCCTCTCCTCACCGGTGCTGTCCAGCAGCACGATAGACACGTTCTTACGCTGGATCTTGCCTCGTCTTACTTCCTGATACCAATCCCACAGCTCTTTGACGTCCGTCAGCCCACGCTTGAGGGACAGATTGGACGAGTAACGAGTTGGGCCGGCCAGCTTGTGAATATACTCATTCACCCCGCCCTCCCGATAGTCCTGGACCTCGTTTTCTACTTGCAGACCGGAGACCTCGGAGAACGCAGCCACCGTCAGTCCCTCGACCTCGACCCGGAAATTGAAACCGAGATAAGGATCTTTACGATCGCCTACCGCCATGAATCGACACCCCTCGTTGTACCTGCGTCGTCGTTGAGCCGCTGGTTAATCCTGGCGATCTCCGCCACCCACTGCTGCCGTTCGCGGTGCTCCAAGTGCATGATCTGCTCATACGGCCAGTGGAAGTAATAGGCAACGTAGGCTACCTCCTCGAACAGTCTGTCCGAGGGGTAGCCGATCATTCCCCCGAACCGTTGGCCTCTACTTCGAACTCCGCCTCACAGTGCGGACAGGTGACCGCCAGACGGGTATGGCCGTCCTCGTTGATGCGGCGGTAGAAATCCTGCAAGAAAGCCAGATCGGCCGAGAAGAGCCCCTCGATAACCTTTGGGGTGATGTGCTCCAGGTCGCCCAGGCGAGTGATCACCCGGGATAGGAGGATGATCACCAGGTAGCCTGGATTCGCCTGCACACGCGGGTCTCTCATCGGTGCGATCTCATCATAGGCGGTGGCCAGCCGCATCACCCCCTCGCGATGGAGGTCACCCTCCGGGTCCACGTAGCCCCGGGGCAAGGTGAATGGGAACTCTGTCTGCAACATTATTCTCTCGCTTCCACACCCTCATGAGCAAGTTCTAAAGTCTCAATGGCTATCTCGTTGCCCGTGGAGTTGAAGCTAGCACCGGTCCACTTGGCGGGCCAGGCATCGCGGAGGTTCCAGCGGTACACCTCCACTGCCGTGTCGTCCAGGAGGACGATGGAGAGGTTCTTGCGCTCGAGTTCGCCCTTCGTGGTCTTCGTCCGCCAGTCCCACCACTGGGGGTCGTCGGTGATGATGCCCCACTTGAGGGTGATATTGGAATACTTGACCAGGCCGGGTTGCTTGCGCACCGTCAGGGGCTTTTCGTTGCCCTCTCGGTATTCGATGGGGTCCTGGGTAGAATCCAGGCCCGAGCACTCCCGGAACCCGCCACGATCGATACCATCAATCTCGAGCCGAAAGTTATATACTCGATGGGGGTCTTTCCGATCTCCAGTTGCCATGATAAAATTCTCCTTACTATCTGACTAATCGACTAGCCGGCCACCGGACCAACGATGGCCGCGCCGCCGATGCCTTGGATGATACGCACGATGATGAACTCATTGGGTTGAGCCGGCGCCAGACCGATCTCCGTCACAACCTGGCCCTGATCGCGCACCTCAGGCGGATTGGTCTCCGCATCGCACTTCACGTGGAACGCCTCCTGCGGCGTGTCGCCCTTGAGCGCGCCCTGCCGAAACAGGTCATCGAAGTATGCGTTTAGATCGCGCTCGATGCGTGCCCACAGGTTGGTGTCGTGCGGCTCGAAGACCACGGCGGTCATGTTGCGCTCGATCCAGCGGACCGCGGTCAGGAACAGCCGCCGAACGGGGACGTATTTCCAGGCCGAGGCAAGGCGATCCGCCCCCGCCAGTGTGCGTGCCCCCCAGACTCGGATGCCACGGCCGGGGAAGGCCCGCAGCGCATTGACACCCTCCGGGTTCAGCTCACCCTGCTGGACGTTGGTCAGGTTGACTGCCAGATCCACCACACCTTGCAGGACCTCGTTCGCTGGCGCCTTGTGAACGCCGACGCGCTGGTCCGTCCGTGCGTAGACCCCAGCCATGTGGCCACAGGGCGGGATGAAGCCGTTGGTCGAGGGAGGGCCGTCCTGCACCCGGATCCAAGGGTAGTACAGGGCGCCGTTTTCCCCACTCCGCCCTTGTGTTCGCAACTGACTCAGATGGTTTTTCACCTCGCTAATACTGGCCTCGCGCCGTGAATCCAGTATAGCAAAGCGATTGCCCAGCGTTTCACAGTGGTTTAGGATCGCTGCTTGCATCCCCACGACTTCATCCAAAGATGGGGGCTCGCCTTGCAAGCGCGGCCGCACAATGTCCGGCGCACAGATCAGGTCGACGTCGTCCAGCGATGCCAGCCCATCCAATACTTCCTCGGACAATGACTTGTCACGATCTTCGAGACGGACCACGTAGCACAACTGACCGCCGTTTTCAAAAAAGCCGCGCACGCTATATGCCAGAAAGCCATTGGGTAACGGTCTGCCGAAGTTCTGTTCAAACTCAGGCCAGAGCGTTAGCGGCTTGGGCGTGTTCACCGGACCTCTTGCGGCAAATCCGAGGAACACGGGCACCCCCGTACGCAGTTCGGCGGCTGGCTCCGGGAAGAACTCTTCCTTGTAAACGCCAGGGCTTGGATACCTTAGCATCTATCACTCCTGTTGAATTGCAAATGGTTATCGGCGGTTAACTACCGGGGCCGGCCCACTGGGAGATGCGGAAGATCACGAACTCGGCCGGCTTCACCACCGCCACCCCGATCTCCGTGATTACTTGCCCCAGGTCCCGCACCTCCGGCGGGTTCGTCTCCTCATCGCACTTCACATAGAACGCCTCCTCCGGCGTCGCCCCAAACAATGCTCCGTCCCGCCACACGTTCGTCAAAAACGCGCTCACGTTCCGCCGGATCTTCGCCCACAGCTCCGCATCGTTCGGCTCGAACACCACCCACTGCGTCCCTTCATCAATCGACTCCCGCAGGAACAGGAACAGCCGGCGCGCGTTGATGTACTTCCACTCGCCATTCGCGTCGCCGCCGATGGTGCGCGCGCCCCACACGCGGATGTTGTTGTTCAGGTCGCGGATCACGTTCACCCCTTGGGGGTTCAGTCCTTTCTGCTGGTCGCGGCTGATGATGTACTTCAGCCCCAGCGCGCCCAGCACCACCTCGTTGGCCGGCGCCTTGTGCACCCCCCGGCTCTCGTCCACCCGCGCATAGATCCCTGCCATGTGCCCGCTGGGCGGCACATACTTGAGCCCATCGCTCGTCGGATCCTGGATCTTCATGGTCGGATCGAACACCTGAATCCACGGAAAGTAGAATCCCGCGTAGTCCGAGTTGTCCGGCAGCACGTTGTCCGCGTTGGACGAGTCCAGCAAGGTCAGATCCAGGTTGCCATCACCGTCTTCCACCGCCTCCGGACTGTCGAAGATCGCGAACCGGTCTTCGGTGTCCACCTTGCAGTGCGCCACTATCGCATCTCGAACTGCCTGGCTGGTCATCCCAGGCGCGGCCACGATGGCAATCTCGTCCACCGCCGCGAACTTTTCCAGTGCCGAGCTCGCGAGCGTGGCGTCGCTGGTCTCCCGCACCACGTAGCAGCGTGTGCCCCCGTTGTTGAAGAAGCCGTACACCGCGTGGGCCAGCCGGTTCTGCCCCTCATCGGTCGAGAAATCACCGAAGAACCGCTTGAACTCGCTGAAGTTCGTGCACAGCTTCACCTCCCCCGCTCCCACCGGGTTGAAGGTGGTCAGCACGAAAGGTTGGTTAGCGTCCGATACGGGCTGAGACGGGTCGTATCCGGGATTCGGCTCGGGAATCTCGATCGAATCCGGTACAATCCCGATGAACCCCGCTGTGCTGGTGCCAACGCCGGCAATAGGCTGTACCGCCGAGGGCACTTCCTCTACGTACACTCCGGGTGCAAGATACTGTGGCATTGTTTTACCTCCGTCATTCAAAATGGATTTTGTAGCCTCCGTGGCTCCAGATTTGCGGAGTAAGCACCCCCAGGTGCGGCTCCGTTCGGCACGTAGGCGTGCCTCACTCCTCAAGAATTGGATCTACTGAGCCTCAGAGATTTTTCGCTAGGTCAAGGCTGGTGGTGAATTATCGTACGCTCTTTAACGTCCATACACCCTCCCTTTTATTTTGTGAAGATGGGTACTACCCACCCGGGCCGGCCCACTGGGAGATGCGGAAGATCACGAACTCGGCCGGCTTCACCACCGCCACCCCGATCTCCGTGATTACTTGCCCCAGGTCCCGCACCTCCGGCGGGTTCGTCTCCTCATCGCACTTCACATAGAACGCCTCCTCCGGCGTCGCCCCAAACAATGCTCCGTCCCGCCACACGTTCGTCAAAAACGCGCTCACGTTCCGCCGGATCTTCGCCCACAGCTCCGCATCGTTCGGCTCGAACACCACCCACTGCGTCCCTTCATCAATCGACTCCCGCAGGAACAGGAACAGCCGGCGCGCGTTGATGTACTTCCACTCGCCATTCGCGTCGCCGCCGATGGTGCGCGCGCCCCACACGCGGATGTTGTTGTTCAGGTCGCGGATCACGTTCACCCCTTGGGGGTTCAGTCCTTTCTGCTGGTCGCGGCTGATGATGTACTTCAGCCCCAGCGCGCCCAGCACCACCTCGTTGGCCGGCGCCTTGTGCACCCCCCGGCTCTCGTCCACCCGCGCATAGATCCCTGCCATGTGCCCGCTGGGCGGCACATACTTGAGCCCATCGCT
>CAZHMV010000009.1:0-22809 GCA_964532665.1 uncultured Anaerolineales bacterium | reverse complement strand
GCGCATAGATCCCTGCCATGTGCCCGCTGGGCGGCACATACTTGAGCCCATCGCTTGTCGGGCCCTGGGTCTTCGTGGCCGGATCAAACACCTGGATCCAGGGGAAGTAAAACGCCGCGTAGTCCGAGTTGTCCGGCAGCACATTATCCGCATTTTTCGGATCCAGCAGGGTCAGATCCAGGCTACGTTGTTCACCTTCCCCGGTCTCCACTTCCTTCGGGCTGTCGAAGATCGCGAAGCGATCCTCGGTTTTCACCTTGCAGTGGGTGACGATGAAACCGCGAACTGGGTCACTTGTGATCCCGGGGGCAGCCACGATGGCGATCTCATCCACCGCCGCGAACTTCTCCAGCGCGGAAGTTTCGATCGTTGCCTCGCCTGTCTCCCGCACCACGTAGCAGCGCGTGCCCCCGTTGTTGAAGAACCCGTACACCGCGTGCGCCAACACGTTTTGGCCTTCATCGGTCGAGAAATCGCCGAAGAACCGCTTGAACTCACTGAAGTCCGTGCACAGCTTCACCTCGCCGGCCCCCACGGGCTTGAAGGGCATCAGCACGGCCGGCGTGTTTTGCACCGCTACTTTTGTTCCCTCGGCTGTGCCCACCGCCTCGATGATCTCCCGAGCTCGCTCCTCACTATCCACGACATCGCCCGCCGACAACGACCTCGCCGCCATGACTGGCTCGGTTAGGGTCGTGCCGATCAATTCTTCGGCTTCTGTCACGGACAGATCGAACGTTTCCCGGACGCGTATCTCCTCTATGCTCGCATTGGTCAAAGCTTGTCGAATCGGCCCAACTTGACCCGTTTCCACTGTGTGACCTTCACGGAGCTCTATCTCGTCACCATCAATTGCAACGCGAATCACGTCGCCTACAGCATCCCTAATGTCCTCCGCCAACGTCTTGTCTAGCAATGCGTCGGTCACCGGTTGCTCGTAAGTGACTGTTGCGGAGCCACCCGCGTCGATGATGGCTTGAGCCTGGTTTTCATCCAATACTGTGAGCGCCGGTAACGTTTCCCCATCGGGCAAGGGAACCTCCTGGGCGAGGGTTTTGCCAAGCAGATTCCGGACCGTTGGATCGACTTCGATGATCGCATCCTTCTCTTGCGCCGGATCATAATGTGGGTTAGGGCTGGGGATGGCGATGGAATCCGGTACGATCCCGACGAACCCGGCTGTGCTGGTGCCAACGCCGGCAATAGGCTGTACCGCCGAGGGCACCTCCTCCACGTATACGCCCGGTGCTGCATAATGATGTGGCATCGTCTTGCCTCCTTATACTTAAGTGGATATCGAAGCATCGATCGAATCAGTATTCACATCGACCCGAAGGTCAATGAAGCTTTCCCACGTCATCCAAAGACCTGCTTGCAAACTTGGACATTGCACTATCCATCCCCGCCGGGGGCTGGTTTTGCCAGTTGGATGTCCTCCTCCATTTTTTCTTCGACACCCTGGTTCAGCATCACTTCCTTGGTCGCCGGCTCGTACCCCCGCGCAGTGACCCGCACCTCGCGCTTTCCCGCCTCCAGGCCAATCAACATGAACTGTCCCGTACGTTCATCCTCGGTTTGAGCGGTTGCATCGTCAGCCTCGCTAAACGTGAACTCCCCGCTCCCCACCACCCGAATTTCGGCCATGGCCATAGGTTTGTTGGCTTCGTCAATGATCCTACCGATTAGCGTCGTAGGCGGTAACAGCATCTCGGCCCTGGCAATCTCGGTGATGTTACCTTGATTATCCCGTTTCACCTCGACAGCCTCTTGGACCGTGCCGTAGCGGCTGCCGGCCCCCGGCAGCGAGGCCCGCAGCGTGTATGTACCTTCGGGGAGATCAATGAAATAAAAAGAACCATCAGCCACCGTTTTAGTCTGGTCAGGTCGCTTAACACCCGTCGCTCGACCGCCTTGCAGGTGGTCCAAGATGATCTGGGCGGCATCCAATTTGTCTACCGGGCCGGCCTCCGAATTGTCCAAGATGGCTCTCGCGCCATTGACTTTCGCCGCAGCGCCGGCCTCCGGCTTGCCCAAGATGGCCTTGGCCGCAGCCAACACTTCTGCAGCGCTGGCCCCCGGATCGTCCACCACCGGCCGGCGGGCGTCGAGGGCCGGATTACCGAACCGCACCTGCTCGGCCCTGATGACAAGCCGGCCGACGAATTCATCCGGGACGGCGATCATCCGTACCTGGGCGCCCGCGATAGCTTTGCGCGTTTGCCCATCGATCACCTGGCCGGCGATCGCAATCTGATGGCGCTTCGGCTCTATCCGCAGCATTGACTCTCGGCCCTTTGCATCTAACCCGGGATTCGCTTATCGGTCACCGGCGGCCCGAGCTCTATCGGCTCGCCGAGCTCAACGACGATGGTCACGGTGTAGTTCAGTGCTGCCTTGGGCTCTCCCCCCAGCGCCTGCCAAAACTCGCCCAGGCTCTGCAGCCGGCCTGGCTGAAGGACAGCCGTTGGTAGCGGGGGTTCCTGCCCCCCCAGGCTTCCGCCCTGGAGCACAGTGGCCGGCAGGGTGGGATAGCGCAGCAATATCTTCATGACCTCGCCCAGCAGATTGTGCTCGCTTTTGGCGTCACCGGCCCAGGCGGTGATTAGGTAAGAGCAGTCCACCCGCACGGGTGCACGCCTCTTCCTGACGCCACCGTCGTCGTTTCGCTCTACCAGCCAATCGTTGCTGCGAAGCTCGCGGTTTTCCCGCACGTCGTAAAGAAACAGATCTATCGTCCTCGTCGTGGGCCTGAAATCTTCGACGGGCGTGTCGAAAACGACAGACACCGCCTCGGTGAAGATACGTCCCAGCTCCTGTGCGAGAAGCCTTTCTAGCGCATCATCCAGATCGTTGATCATGACTCGCTCGCTTTGCCATCTTTCTCAGCCAGACACCGGGGCCAGTCCGGCTGATAGATCTCGGGGTTCGGAATCATCTTCTCAAAGTCCAACCAGATGCGCTCGTCGTTGCGGCAATCGAAGGCGCGGCAGGGGACCGGCCGGTTCTCGCAAATGGTGCAGCGACACGTGCCCCGTTCCATGTGGTTGCAGTAACCGTCCTCACTGTGCTCGATCAGGTAGGGCTGTCCTAGCTCCCAGCGGACGATGCCCTCGCGCACGTCCTGCTTCGAAAGGGCGAAGGGGAGCCGGCAACAGGCCGCTTTGCACAGGTGAATCCGGTTCTCGCAGTCGATCTCGACTTCGCTCTCGAAGGCATATTTGTCGTATTCAGGGTCCTGGAACATCGCGCCCAGGCTTTGCTCACGGAACTGCTGTACCAGCCGCTCCCCGACCACCTGCTTGCGCTCGTCCAGTTCCTCAACGGTGATGAGTCCCCGCTCCTCCAGGAGCTCGACGAGGGCGTAGAGGAACGACGCCGCATCCAGGGTTTTGCGGGTGTTGGCATTGAGCCGGCTATGCGTGTACAGCAACCCCTCCGCCACCGACTGGCGAAAATCACGCGAGCCATTCGCGTTGCCGTTCAACTCTTTTGGTTTCACGATTCCACACCTCCGAGTGCCTGCTGAGCTTTCTGCGCGTAGGGTGAGCCGGCCTCGGTCATCGCGATGACTTGGCGAAAACACGCGCCGGCCCGGCCAGCAAAGCCGGCATCCTGACAGGCATAGCCGAGGTTCAGGACGAGCGACGGATTATCCGGCTGGTCCTCCAGTAACGCTTCAAAGATGGCGATCGCCACGTTGGGCTTGCCGGCTGTGTTGTAGGCCACCCCCAGGTTGGCCGCCGCCTGCGGGTGGTCCGGATCGGCCTCGATGACAGCTTCGAGCATCTCGATCGCCTCCTGGCAGCGACCCTGGTGCAGGTACGCCACGCCGAGGTGATAGCCGGCGGGCACATATGTCGGATACACTTCCAACACCTGCTCGAACAACGCCACCGCTGTGTCTAGCTCACCCCGGAAGAAGTACCCCACACCCAGGTTGGTCGCACTCTCCGCATCATCCGGCGAAAGATACTGTGCTGCTGCTTCAAATGCCGCAACGGCTTCTGCTTGCATCCCCTTGGTCATGTAAAGCAGTCCCAGGTTGTGGTACGCCTCGCCATCCCCCGGCGCCCGATCCAGGTAGCGGTGATAGGCAGCAATGGCCTTGTCAGGCCGGCCCTGAAGCTGATGCAGCAACGCCAGGTTGCGATACGGCCTGGGATAGTCAGGTGCGACATCGATAGCCTGCCGGTAAACCTGTCGCGCCCCATCGAGTCGATCGAGGTTTTGCAGGGCATTACCCAGGTTGTTGAGAACGACCGGGTTATCGGGTGCAAGGGCTAAAGCTCGCTGAAAACAGTTCAGAGCCTTGCCGGCTGTGCCATCCAGAAGATGCTGGTAACTGTGCATGTTGAAAGCCTCTGCACTATCCTCGTTAGCTGTCATATCTTGAACCCTTTAATAATAAACCACTTGCCTCTGAATTCACCGAAGGTATTGACATCCTTACCTTTCTCCTTCTCACCTGCTCCTTTAAAACCAACATTAACCTCTTTTCCAGTTTCAGGATTCACCTTTTGGGTAGGGACAATATTTTCATTTCCAGGAAGAGGCCACAGATTCGAGAAGTTATCAGGCCCCTTGAATGCTAATTCCTTCACGTGGTCAGGATGTTTACGATGCTCGCTTAAGCCATGACCTGCCTGACTCATAAACTTTCTAAAGTCCTCCCCTGTGCCGCCACGCTCGGTTGTTTCGCGCTTCAGCTTCATACCCTTTTTGATTTGGTTCTCAGGCGCGATCCCGATTGTTTTCGACTGTTCTACAGTGAGACCACCCTCGACGATCTTAGCATCGATGTCTTGGATCTCATCTCGGACCGTCTGAATTTCGCTCGTTAGTTCCGGGATATGCGCAATCTTATTCAAGGCGCTTCTTATCTCCTTTACCTCCGCTTTCAGACTTTTCACGATCTTCACCTGCGGTTTGACCTTGCCCCGCTTTTCCGCAAGGGAAAGTTGTCTCAGGCGAGCGAGCTCTTCTTCAGCCGCGGCGAGTCGTTTTTCCGCATCCTCCAGGATATTCCTGTCACGCTTACCTTGGAGATCCTCCCGCTTTCTCAATTCGCGCTCCAGATTGCCGAGTCTGACTTTCAAACGGGTTAGCCGAGATCCCATTTCTTCATTGGGAACCGCAACCGTGATCGACTTCTGTTCAATGGGACCCACCCGAGTGAAATCGGCATCTGGCGCTCGCCGCACCTTGATTGGCGGGTAATTTCGAGCGGGCCGTTTGTGCCATTTAATCCAGTAGGGATTCTCGGAGCTTCCATCTGGATGCCGAGCACCTTCCTTGCTCTTATGTGGTCCTTGTTGTTTGCCTTCGCTGGCAACATATCGATAGTCCCAAGTTCTGCCTCCGTCGACTATCTCGATCGATTTAAAGACTTTGAACTTCCGCCGTACCGACTTAACAGCTTTCTCGAGTTCCTCCTTAGTCGCACCTGCTTCCGCATAGCGTTTGGTGACTTGTGCAAGGGCAGCTAGACCTGCCTGGAGCTCTGCGTCATGCGTTTTCTTGGCTGGGTCCTTGGCTGATGGTTCCGCTTTGGCCGATCCCGTCTTTGGCTCCTTTCCTTCCGGTTTCTTCCCCCGCTTTCGAGCTTCTGACTTCAGTTCCTTGACGGTCTTGCCTTCAGCCGTCTTGGCATTGGGATCGGCCGGCTTCTTCGGTCCCTTCGGGCCACCTGCCTTAACAGTGGGTTGGGCCGCCGGCTTCGCCGGCGCCTTCCCTGGGTCAGCATTCCCTTTCTGCTCACCTTTCGGCGGCTCGGCGGCCCTGGAGTTCTTCTCCTTCCATTCGCCGGCCTTCTCAGCCGCCTTCCGTCCGCTTGCCCTGGCCTTGTCGCTGTACAGGTCCGTCAGGAACTTATTCGCCGAGAAGTCCACCGACTTGAAGTCAACCGCCGGCGCCTTGCCGGAGCCAAACACATAGTCTACCGATGCACCGATGCCGAAGCTGCCGCCAATGGGCCACGTCTTGTCCCCCAGTTCCCAGGTCCACTTCTTGTCGGGCGCGGGTGACCACCAGGGAGAATCAAGCTCCACGAACAGGTCTCCACTCAACTGGAGGAACGGCTGGGCAGCAATTTCCATATCACCTCGGATGAAGAATTCCCCCTTCTTGTCCTCACCCTCGGCTCCCTTTTCGCGGTACCCGACGATCGGCCTGGCCTCTGCGTACCCCCGGATGGCAGCAATGCCGTTAACGCCCGCGCCGGCCTTGATATCGTGGGAAATAATTTCCAAACCGGCGCCGGCCTCGGCCCGCAGCCGCAGGCCGGCAGCGGCCGAGATGTTCAGCGTGCCCCGGATCTGGAAGCTCTGCCTCTTCTTGGGATCCGTAGAGTACTCGCCTTCCACCGCGATGTCATACAGCTTGGCCGGCCCTAGCTTGGCAAAGGCATCCAGCTCAATACTACCAAAGATAAAGATATTCCCAACGACTGGGAGGCCATATTTAGCCCGGACCTCGGGGGGGTTGACCAGGTCTTTGTTGTAATCCTTCTGAGGAGGATCGAAAAGGTTAAACTCTTTCTGGGGCTTGATCTCACCGATGATGGTGACCTCACCCTTGGGATCGACGATCACCTGCGCGGTCCCATTCAGCCAATCGGTAAAGGCAAAGGTGAGGTTGCCCTCGCCAAAGACCACGTAGTCATTGGGTTTGGCTCTCTTTTTCTTTGATTTCTTGGCCGGCTTGGCGTTCTCCCCTTCTGGTGGCGCCTTTCTCTGCTCTTCTAGCTGGGTTGCCTTGCTCCTCTCCACAACGTGGAGCGTCACCTGGCCCGAGAGCTTTTCGCCGCTATATTCGACCGTACCGTCCCCGGCGACGACCTCGCCGGTCCAAAAAACGTTGACTTTGCCGGAGAAGTTGTCTGTCAGCTCTAAATCCGCTGTCCCCTCGCCCCGTACGACACCATCTTCCTTACGCGTCATTTTCAGACTGGCCGATCCCAGGCCCTGGATTTCGGCATCCACGCTGCCCTCGAGCTTCGTCACCTGCTCTTCGTCGGCCTGAACGCTTATGCTTGCGTCCCTGAACGCCTTGCCCAGTCGAAATGATACCTGACCGTCCAGTATCAACTTGCCGCCCTCGATCTTGTTTGTCAGATTCGGAGCACTTGGCACCTGTAGGCCGAGCAAGCCTATCAGATTCGGTGCTCGCCGCAACTGTCCGCTCAACGTATCCCGGCTGGGCAACCTCTTGCCTGCTCGAAGACCAAGGTATCCTGCGACCGTGTAACCCTTGGCAAGAATCAGGCTTGGCTGCAGTTCGGCTGACGCTTCCCCCATGCCGGTGAAAAGAGGATGGTTGAGTGGTATGGCCTCCCTCTCTAAGAGCCTCAAGCCTTTTCTGGTCTTCTGCATCCGGATAGGCGCAGGCGTCGTCTTTGGGCCAAATCGGACGTTTACTTTGCCGCGCTTCCTTCGCCTGTCCTCCAACCATTTGCTAACCCCTGCGGGCATCTCGGCATATGTGCTTTTCCCCTGCAGGTCGACCACACCCGGAAAGACATCGCTTTCACCCTTGGCCGCTGGCTTGCCTGCCTGCATCTGGACGTGGGTGCCCGGCGCGCCATCGCCGGCAGGAAGCGCGCTCGGACCCAACGCCGATGCCACAGGGAGCGGCATTCTTGAGCCTGTATCCGGCTCGGGCTGGGTCTGGATCGGCGCCTCCTCGTCCTCAACTTCCTGGCGCTGCACGAATGATGCCTGGGGCGGCTGCTCATCCTCCTCCCGTTCATCCTGGCACTGCACCGAGGCGTCGATGGGGCTGGGCTGAACCGGTTCCTCCTTCGGTTCAGGCTGGGTCTGGACGGTGTTTTCCGCTTCTTCTTCCTTCTGCCGACGCACCGTCCCGGTTGTCGCCGCTGGCTGGATCGCCCGCTGCTCCTGCTGCATAATGGCACGCGCCACCTGATCGGCCTCGCGCTCAAAGCGATCCTCGGGCTGGGTCACCGTCAGTTTCGTTTGTACCTGTCCCCCATTCTGCTGCGCCACATGCGTCAACTCGTGAGCAATGAGCTCCCGCCCACCCGAACTCCCAGGGTTATAAGCTCCGTCGCGGAAAAAGATGTCCTGTCCTGTCGTGAACGCCCGCGCGTTTAGCGACTGGTTCAGCGCGTCCGACTCGCGATCTGTGTGGACCCGCACGCCGCTGAAATCCGACCCGAAGACCGGCTCCATCTGCTCGCGCACCCCGCTGTCCAACGCCTGCCCGCCGCCACGCGCCTGCTTGATCGACCGCTCCACCTCAGGCGCAACCTCAGCGTCACCCTCGCCCTGTCTGGCCAGCTCCAACACCCGCTGGACGTAGCGATTGCCGTACTGCCGTTGCAATTGCAGCAGGGAGTGGCTGGCGCGGGCCGGCCGTGAGGCCGTCGCGCGATTCAAGGTTGCGGCATGCGCGCCGGCATTGGGCGTGTTACCGCCTTTGGCGATGATATCAGCCAGCACATCATAACCCTCCGAGCCCCTGACTTCATTGGCATGCGCTTCCGGCATGCGATCCTGCCGCTGAATTTTCGGCGCGCTGCGCTCAATGACGTTAGACTTACTTCGGTGCCCTGACATCAGATTTCACTGAGATATTCAAATCCGTCGACACGTTCAACTCAACCCGCATCAAGGTAAATCAAAGTGCATGAAATCCTTGTGCACTTTCCAATCGCCGCCCCATCGAAAACCAGCCGCCCGCATGGCCTCCACCAGGTCCTTTGGAAGATTTAGGAAGCCGGTTGCTGCGTAGCGGCGAAGTTTATGCTCTTTTCGAGCTTTCTCTTTCTTTTCCAATCTTTCTGCGGTCTTCTTGAGGAGACGCTTCTTCTTCGCAAAGTCTCTCTTAATCCGGCTGCGCTCTGTCCCTGTTGTTCCCGCTAGCAGAGCTTCCAGCACGATAATTTCCTGCTGCAACGTCGACACCTGGCCTCCCAAGGTGTCGATGGTTTGGTCTAGCTTTTCATAGGCCTGTAGTTCCTTCTCCAGCAACTTCCGATTCTTCTCCACCCGCCCAACTTCAGCTTTCTTGTTTTTTATCCGCTTTCTGAGATCCTTGGCCTTCCTGCGCTCCTCCCTGGAAGCTTTACGCCCCTTTGGGATATCTTCAAGCTCTGCCTGGAGAACGACCATCTCATTCTGAAGATTCAACGCCTGGCTCTCGAAGTCCTCAATGCGAGAGCGGAGGCCGGCTGGATTGTAGCGCGCCCGAAACCGATCGCTGGCTTCTTTCGCTGCATCAAAGCTATCCAGGCCCTTCCCCGCCCCGGGGTGCGGTTTCTCAATATCAAACCCTGTCAATAGTGTAATAATCTTGCGGTCCCGTTTGCTCGTAAGATGGGGGTTGATATCCGGATCGAGGTCAATTGCCTTCCCGTCCGCATGATTGCTCCACTCGCCAGTGCTGGTTGTGCGCGCATTGAAGGCCCAGGCGCTCTTTACAGGCGCTTCGGTATATTTCCCCTCCAGCGTGCTTTCTGCTTGCTTTAACGCACCTTTCAAGTCCTTGTGTGCCGGCGTTTCGAATTGAAAAAACTTCGCCGTCGTGATGTTATCGGTGATGTATTTTAGCGGGCGGGAAATGCCATGCGCCCGATACAACGGGCAGAGAACATCGTAACGCTGCTTCGGAGTACCCTTCGGCCGGCCCTTCCCACGGAAGTAGCGGCGAGCGCTACGAAGTGCTGGGTCGTTCCAATCAGCCTCCCATTGCTGCTTAACCGGCTCCATCGTGGATGCTGTCCCAGCGGGCGTATTGCGCTTTATTTTTCCTGGTGATGTAAGCTGGGCCTGAATGACCCGCTGCATGAACGCATTGCCATAAGTCCGCTGCAACTGCGTCAGGACCTGCACCTTCTCCGCCAGACTTGTAGCGGACTTCGCCGGCGCACGCAATAATGCAGCGACATGCCTGTCGGTGCGCAGGGGATCTGTCATGCCGGGCTGGACAGCCTGGGCTGTTGAAATCCCACTCCTTGGCACCGCATCCTGGCGATTGAGCCGGGTGCTACGAATCCGCTTTCGGCGCTTTGTGCCCATGATACTCCGTAAAATCTGGAATCAATCCGATTCTCAGTCCGATTAAGATGGTGTCTCTTCCTCTTCGGGCGTTTGGCGTTGCAACAACAACTCTTCCGACTTAGCCTGGACTGGCTCCTCTTCCTCTGCCTGTCGCTGCACCTGAGCCCGCTCTAGTTTGGCCTGGACCGGCTCTTCTTCCTCCGTCTGCCGGCTCACTATCCCTGCGTCTCCCCCCGCCTGAGCTGCACGCTGTTCCCGCTGCATGACCGCTTGTGCAACCTGATCTGCCTCACGCTCGAATCGATCGCCAGGCTGGCTAACTGTTAGCTTCGGTTGCACCTGGCCACCGCTCTGTTGAGCCACGTGCGTCAGCTCGTGGGCGATCAACTCCCGACCGCTGGAGTTGCCGGGATTGTACGTTCCCCGGCGGAAGAAAATGTCACGACCTGTAGTAAAGGCACGCGCATTCAGTGAACGACTGAGCGTGTCGGACTCCGCGTCGGTGTGCACGCGCACCCCGCTGAAGTCTGCCCCGAAGGCCGGCTCCATCTGCGCACGGGCGCCGCCGTCTAAAGCTTGTCCGCCGCCGCGCGCCCGCTGGATACCTTGCTCAACGTCAGGAGAAACGTCTGTTTCATCCTCACCTTGCCTGGCCAACATGCGCTGCACATAGCGATTCCCATATCGCTGCTGTAGTTGAAGCAAGGAATGGCCGGCCCCAGATGACTGCGACGTCTCGACCGCTTTGCTCCCATGTTGATCAGCCCTCTGCACCTGCTGATCGCGCTGACGCGAGAGCACGCCCCGTGGTTCAGCTTTCTCCCCGTTGCGCTTCACAGCCTGCTGCATCAAAAAGGACTTCTTTCTGGCCATCGTCTTCGGATTATTATCTGACACGTTACACCTCATTTCATAATCATGCATGTTTTGCGTCGCCTGCCGCGACCATCTCGTCATCCAGAGCGCAGCACCAACACATCACAGAATTATCTCCTCACGTGCCCGGCGTACTTCCCAAATTCCTCTTCCGTCACCACCTTGCCCATCTTCTGATATTCCCGCAGTGTGGCGCGTACGAGATGGTTCATACCAACAACCTCACCGTTGGCGGCGGCCAGGAAAGCCGAAGCCAGCGCAATATTCCGGATGTTACCCCCTGTAATTTCAAAGCGGCGGGCCGCAAAATCCAGATCCAGGTCCGGACTGCGGGGGGTATCCTCGGGCCAGATTTGCTCCCAGATGCGCCGGCGGTCTTTTGCGCTCGGAAAGGGAAACTCAACCGTGAAATGCATACGTCGCACGAAGGCATCGTCCATGTTCTTTTGCAGGTTCGTGGCCAGGATGACGACGCCATCGTACTCTTCCATTTTCTGCAAGAGATAGCTGATCTCGATGTTCGCATAACGGTCATGCGAATCACGCACCTCGCTGCGCTTGCCAAAGAGAGCATCGGCCTCGTCGAAAAAGAGAATGGCGTTGCTGGTCTCAGCCTCCGCAAAGATACGAGCAAGGTTCTTCTCGGTTTCGCCGATATACTTGCTGACCACTGTGGAGAGGTCGATCTTGTACAGGTCCAGCGCGAGCTCGCCGGCCATGATATCGGCTGCCATGGTCTTGCCGGTGCCAGAGGGGCCGGCGAAGAGCACGTTGAGCCCCTTACCCAGCGCTAGCTTACGGTCGAAGCCCCACTCGTCGAGAACCAGGGCACGGTACTTCACCTGGTTGCAGATTTCCCGCAACATTTCCAGCCGGTCAGCCGGCAGGACGATGTCGTCCCACTTGTAGTGGGGCACAATCTTCTGAGCCAGTGACGCCAGCTTACGGTTGGATTGCAACCGCGAAGCCGTGTAGAGATCATCCATCGTCACATACCCGTTCTCGGGATCGCGCCAGCGGGCCAGATTGCGAGCAGTGGCAACCGCATCCTGGATTTGCCCACCGCTGAACTTGAACTTATTCGCCACCGCCCCCAGATCCACAGCCTGCTCCTTCGATGAACTCAGGACACCGCTTGAGCCCCGTCGAAGAGCCCGCCCTGAGCTTGTCGAAGGAGCTGCCGAGGGGGCGGGCCCCTGGGGCGTCCTACCGTCCAGTGACAACGTCCAAAGTTGCAGTCGCTCGGCATACGTGGGCCGGGAGAACTCAACGCGCTGGAAGGGCAACGTGTGCAGCGCGTCTACCGGTTCCCAGGTGATGTCGCCGGCCAGGAAGGTCAACCCCTGCCGTCCCTCCAGCGCGCGTATCAGCGTGTCCCGCCAGGCTCGCTTGTCATCCGCCAATAGCGCATCGAAACCATCCCAGTAAAGGGCAGCGCCTAGCAACTGTGCCTCGCGACAGGCCAGGCGGACAGCCCTTGAAAAAGCTATGTCCTCGGTGTTTAGCAAACGCTCTCCGTCAATGACCAACAGCCCCATCCCCGAGGTCTGGCAGAGGGCCTCGGCGGTGGACTGTTTGCCTACGCCGTAGGGTCCCTGGAAGTAGAAGACCAGTCCCCCACCTTGTGTTCCATGTTTTTGGACCAGCAGCGTCAGCCGGCGTTTGACGTCGGCCGGCAGGAGCAGATCATCGATTCGGGTCTGGGGCACAATGTGCTGAGAAGACGGTACAAGGCGGGCATCTAGCTCATCGGAATCAAATAGGTAATTGACTACCCGCTCGTCCACTTTCAGATATCTGCTTAACAGAGGTGGGTGGTGAAGGGATGGATCATCGACCAGGTGCAGTAACTGATGTTTGAGAAGGGGCGCGTTCGGCGTGAATCGGTGGCGTGCAGTCAGCTTGGCTTCAAAGGACGGGCTCAGCAGGTTCAGGACCAGGTCCACGCTGGGCCGCTTCTTGGTCACGTCATCCTGGAGATAGGCGTAGAGGCGCTCGTAACGCAGATCCAGCTCCGGTGCCAGGCAGATGAGCAGAGCGTCGACGTCGAAGGGGGTGAGTTGGAAAAGGCGGGCCAGTTCGTCGAGGCGCAGCGTGACGCCCCGTTCGGTACTCCCGGCTTTGCGCTGAGCGATGCCGGCGGATATCTGGTCAAGCGCGGCCTGGACTTCCGCCAGAGACAGCGGTGTCGGGACCGTTGCCCAGCAGGGCAGGCCGGCAGGCTCCGCCAGCAGAGCATCTACTTCCTGTTCCGAGATGTAGAGTCCCTGAAATTCCTCGTCGGCATCCTGCACTTGTCGCGCTCGCCAGACCTGCACCTGAATGAGCAGATCAACGCGTTCCAGCTCTGCTAAAACGTGCTGCAGAGAGGCAACATAATACTCCACGTCTGTTCTTCCAGTCTCCTTGCAGAAGAAGGTGTTTTGCCATAGAAAACGGTAACCTGCGGGAGGGTTGCCCTCCCCTCCAACTGATCAGCACCGCCCGAGGATCAAGCCTCCACAACTAATGTCCCTGCAATCTTGTCGTGCCAGCCTTGCTTCCTGGCATCCCAGATAACCCACAGGAAGCCCAGGCCGATGACAAAACTGCTGATGATGTAGCCTATATAGCGTACGATTGCCTTGCCGATGCTGATCGGTTCTCCACTCGTTGTGACAATCTTGATCCCCATGGCAACCTTGCCAGGTGTCTGACCATTGCGTGTCCAGAAGTACAGGTAATAGCCCACCGACCATACCAGGAGCAGAATCGACCCGATTAGAACAATGCCACCACTGTCAGAGCTGCCGACTACAAATTGGATAATTCCAGCTACGATCCCCACGATGATACCATCGATGATGTATGCAACCAGCCTCTTAAAGAACCCTACCTCCACCATCTTGCTTTCTTACCTCCCTCGCTAATGTAGCTGCTCATTGATTCTGCCGCCCTCGCAACCCCGGAAACATCAGCAGCCGAAAGGTTCGTCTGTCATTGTTGCAGTCGAGCTATACCTCATAATCCTCTACAATCGCGGGACCTATCATCACGTCACTCAGGATTACTCCTTTTCCTGTAACTATGCCAAAATCGCCATGCCAGCCGGCGGCAGATCCATTCGCACCGTGGCCCGGCCATCGTGGCTCTCCACCGTCACCCTCTGATCCTGCGGCGGATCGCGCAACTCGGCGTCGCTCCATTCACTGTGGTACAAAACCCTCATACGTGAGCCGGCAGGATGCATTCGGCCATCCACCTTGACCTCGGCGCCACGGTTTTCTGTCCCATGCGTATTAAACACCACCAGCACTTCCTGATCGTGCAAAATGCGTGACCAGGCGGCTAACTCGCCCCGCGCAGGTACCGAGAACGGTCGGCCCAGAAAAGACGTTTCACGCAGATATTGCCGGCCGCGCCGCAGCGCCAGCCCAATCTTGTCCTTGCGGTTGCGCACGCGGGCAATCGCCGCCATGCGCAGATAGGTAGGATGGCTGCGGTCGAAGAAGTGACAGCGGGCGGTCTCAAAGGCCCCGAACGTGCCACCAAACATCGACTCGCGGATGTAGCGGTCTTCAAAGCTGAGCTTCTCCTCAATACGGAAGTCGTGCCGCGCGACCGTCCCGTCGAAAGCCTGCTCTGTGCCGTAGTAGATGCAGGGGATGCCTAGCGTGGTCAGTTGCGTCCCCACAGCATGGGCGGTCTGGTGAAAACGCCGGGGGGTGTCATTGTGGGCCGCAAATCGATGCTTGTCCCGCCCCACCATATCGTGATCGTCCAGGATCGAGACGTGGTAGCGGCCCGTTAAACGGTGGCTGCCCAGGAAGTCGTGCCCGCGGAATTGGTCGAAAAAGATGCTGGGATCGGTCAACCCTTTGGCCATGCCACCCAGATTGGCCGCCGGCGCGCCGATGTCCAGCACCACGTCCACGTTGCGGCCAAAGATTTCCAGGTAGTTGCGCGCCATCTCGCCGCCACCGGTCACTTCCCCCAGCAGCAAGAAGTTGTATTTGCCGATGGATTCGGCGTACTCGTGGATCGCGCCACAGAAATTGCGGGACGCTTCCCAGGGCACATGCTTGACGGTGTCGATCCGAAATCCGTCGCAGTCACTCAGGGCGATCCAGTACTGGTACGCATGGATGGCCGCCCCCAGAACGTCGTTTCTGTTTAGGTTGAGGTCCTTCAGATCGAAGAAGTCGCCGCGCCGGAACTCCGTATCCGGGTCAAGCGGATTCTCCCAGGGCTCGAGGTCCCAGTGTCCGATCTGGCCGGCGCGCGTGTACCAGTCAAAGCTCTGAAACTCCTCCGGCCATACACCGTCCTCCTGGGTCGCAATCTGGTCGATGGGCTGCCCGGTGCCGGCCCGCCACCTGCGCACGGGATGAGGCAGCTGGAAGCGGTATGCGACCGTCTCGTGTGGAGAGCCGTTCAATTCATAGAACCAGTTATTGCCGGTATGGTTGTAGATCACGTCCAACAGAACGTACATGTCCCGCGCGTGAGCGGCGTCCACCAAGTCGCGCAGGTCCTGGCGCGTGCCGAAGCGGGGATCGATGTCGAGGAAGTTTTGAATGCCGTAGCCGTGGTACGTCTGCAGGTCTTTTCGCTGCTTCCATATCGGGCCGATCCACAGCGCGGTCACGCCGAGTTCCTTCAGGTAGTCCAACTTGCTCTGGATCCCTGTGAGTATACCGCCCTGGAACTGCTTGCCAGCCTCCATCCAGGCCGCTTTGTCCGTAGCCCGATGCTGCTCCGGATGCACGCGGTTGAAGACGGGACGCTCGGATTCCTGTCCATCACTGAATCGGTCCGGTAGCAAGAAGTACAGGACCTGATCCCGCCAGTCAATAGGGCTCGGCTGGACATTCCCCTGGGGCTCCAGGTTCGCGGACGAAAGCGTGGTGGGAGCGGTTGGCTCAATGGTCACGGGTATACTCGTCTCTATCCTCAACAGAGGAATGGACAACGTATGAAAGCGACTTTGCGCCGACTTTGCCGCCAACCGTCGCCTGCTTCCGATGCATTGTCTTTACGCCGCCTCATATCTTGGTTCTACCCCCATGACTCCGCCGATGCCGAGACTACCACTATTCGCAGTGCAATGCTGAGATCGGTCAACTCCTGGCTGCTTCCGCTTCTTCCTTGAGCTCCCTCTCCAGCGCCTCGTGCAATACCATCCTGCCAATCGCACTCATACTGCGCTGGTAGTACCGGCTGCCCCTCGACGTAGCCAGCTCTTGAATCAGACCTTTCAGGTCTAGTTCCTCGTCATCGTAGTAGATGACCAGGCTCTCAGTGCTCATGAATACCTCTTGCAGGAATCAGATCGACCCCGTATGATGCATATTCAATCGATATGTCCGAAGTCGCGTCGATGGCTCGAATTGTGGCTACCAGTCACGCACCTGGCGGGCCGGCTGGACGCACGTCCGAGCGGTCACT
The DNA here is from genome assembly GCA_964532665.1 of uncultured Anaerolineales bacterium. GTDB lineage: Bacteria > Chloroflexota > Anaerolineae > Epilineales > JAANWY01 > CAZHMV01. The sequence goes on along the minus strand of CAZHMV010000009.1, from coordinate 6,487 downwards.
GCCGGTGCTTGAATTGCCAGATTGCAGAATACATCACTATGCAGTAATGCGTAGCGGGATGAAGTGAAGTTTAGCTACTTTATTGTATTCTAATATACCGCGCTTGTATATCCCTCATTGGAGCGACTCAAGAGGGATTCCTGAGCTGCGATGGGGTCACTCGTGACTCATCCTATCGGGGATGAAGGATGAGAAGAACAACGGAGAGGATCAATCCTCAGGGGACCGCGCCGGCACGATCCCCTGCTGAACGGCGTAGGCGGCCGCCTGGGCGCGGTTCTCGACGCCCAGCTTCTCCAGGATGTGGCGCACGTGGGTCTTCACCGTGTGCTCGGAGATGGACAGCGCCTGAGCGATCTCAGGGTTGGTGTACCCGCCCGCTATCTCGCACAGCACCTCCAGCTCACGCTCCGTGAGCACCGAATCGATCTCCGGCAGGGCCCGCCGCTCGGCCGCCCGAAAGCCGGCCATCAACCGCGCGGTCATGGCCGGCGACAGCATGGCCTGGCCGGCATGGGCCCGGCGCACAGCATCGATCAGATCGTCGATGTCCGCATCCTTCAGGAGATAGCTACGCGCGCCTGCCCGCACCGCGTCGAAAAGATCCTCCTCGTCCTCGGACACCGTCAGCATGATGATGCTCATATCGGGCCGTTCTTGAAGGAGCACGCGGGCCGCTTCGGTGCCGGTCAGACGGGGCATGTGAACGTCCATCAAGACCACGTCCGGGGCGAGCTCACGAACCTGCTGAACCGCCGTCAGCCCATCGGACGCCTCGCCAACCACCTCGAGATCGGGCTCCTCATCAAGCATTCTGGCGAATCCCTGCCGTACCAACCGGTGATCATCGGCGACGAGAATGCGAATCATGGTGATTGACTGCCTCCAGGAACACGTCGCGGCAGGCATAGCGTGACCGCCGTGCCGCCGTGGCCATTGGAACGAATATCGAGCTGTGCGCCCAGTATTTCCGTGCGTTCCTGCATGATCCGCAGTCCGTGACCTCGTCCTGAGCTCGCGCCGTCCCGAGCATGTCGAGGGGTCGAAGGGTGACTGCTCATCGAAGCTTCGACTGGATCAAAGCCGTGCCCGTCGTCCTCGATGGCGACCCGCCAGTTGGACGAGTGTTCGTAGACCTGTACGGTAGCCTGATGAGCGCCGGCATGTTGGACGACGTTGTTCAATGCCTCCTGCACGATCCGCAGCACCTGCGCCGCGATGGCCGGCGACAGATCGAGAGCTGACTCTCCAGTTTCCAGTTGGATCGGGATGTCGGTGCGAGCCGCGATGCGATCCACACAAGCCTTGAGGTTGGCCAGGAAGGGCCGGCCATGCTCGAAGGGCGTTCGCAAACCGTGAATGGCGGCGCGTACTTCAGCGGACAGGTCCTGAACAGCGGCTCTTATCTCAGCCAGCTCCGCCTCGGCCTCGGCCAGCCGGTTCTGTTTCAAGCGTCGCATGGCCTGTTGGGCGCTCAGGTTCAGATGCACCAGCTCCTGCGCCACACCGTCGTGTATCTCACGCGCCAGCCGGGCCCGCTCTTCGAGGATCGCCCGCCACTCCAGTTGCTCCAGCACCTCGCGCTGGTCCAACTGAGCGCGGATGGCCGGGTCCAGTCTGGAGGGCATGACATGCTCCCGAGCCCGGAGCTGCGCTACAGCTACCACGGCTGCCATCTCGCCGGCAATGGCGTTGAGGAACTGCACGTTGTCCGACGACGGTGCTGTCGCCGTGGGGAGGTAGATGCTGAGGAAGCCCACCGTCTGTTTCCCCTGAGCCAGGTGCAGGCAAAGAATGGAACCGGCGTTGGATTCTTCAGTCAGTTGGGGAGGCAGGAGGAGACAGGAGGCGCCCGAGTGCGCCAGGCGTGGCCGGCAGGTCAGGCAGCACAGGGGATCTGGCAGCTCCTGGAGGTGGAGCTGCAGGGCCAGCATCTCATCGTCTGCCAGGCCCCAGGCCCCCTCCAGGGCGAGCCGTTCAGTGCGCTCATCGAAACTCACGAAGACGCAGCCCACGGCGTCCACGACCTCGGCGGGCACGCGGATCACAAGGTCCACCACTTCCTCCCAATCCGCTGCGTTGGCCAGCCGGCGGTTGATGTCGTAGAGCAGCGCCAGCCGGCTGCGCTCCTGCGCGGCAGGCGGCTGGCTCACCGGAAAGTCCTGCACCATGCCGCTTGACCACTGCATACCCAGGTGGCTTTTTCCGTTGCCGTGTAGTACGCCGGCAGTGTCCACGCCGGCCCCGTTCTCATCTGGTCGTGCCATTTGTCTCACCCCCAGTAGTAATGTGGCTTCCCAGAAAGCCATCTTCAACTCGGTGATCAGTGACCAGTAATCAGTAATCAGTGATCGGAACTTGACGAGTGATTACTGATTACTGGTCACTGATTACTGATCACTGGTCGTTGATTCACCTCCGCTGACCTGTTGGTCGGAGTCGGCCGCCGGCAGCATGGTCTGCAGATGCGTGAGCAACGTGGGCCAGTCGCGAAAGTAGCGTGTTTCGCCGCTGAGCACGTGCTGGACTTTGCCACGCCACTCAGACTGGCCGGCGCCCAGTTCCTCTGGCCACAGACGCACGGTAAACAGATGCGACCGGTACGGTTGTTCGCCTGCATCCAATTCGCCCACCTCGATATTCATCTGAGTTCAGGTGACCGGCACCTGATGATGTGACTCAGTGGCGGTGATCCTGGCCTAACAAGCATATGCCGCCAGCTCAATAACCAGTTGAGAGGTGCCGGCCACCTTGCCACGTAAGTCCTCTCAACGGGAGTCGTGTGGCCTTACCCAACTACTCTGTGGCTTTATTATACATACAGAGCGTTTCAAAAGCGTTTCATGGAGCGTTTCATGGGGATAAGTTTTGTGAAAAAAGCGTTTCTTAACACGAGAAACCCGTTTTCTTTGAAGAAAACGGGTTTCTGGTGACCCGGTCCAGCGGCGGACTGTGGTCCACTTAGAGCGGCTGGCGCGATTGGACTAAGTCATCATCTGGCTCCTTCCAGTTCTGCCGACAGATCTTCGAGCAGCGCCCGGGCCTCCATCAGGTCGCCCGTGTCGAATCCCTCGCTGAACCAGCGGTAGATGTCGGCCAACAGCCGGCGCGCCTCCGCTGGCTTGCCCTGCCTCTGCCACAGCCGGCTCAGATTCACCGCCGCCCGCAGCTCCAGCGACTTCGCCCGCTGCCGGTGTGCAACTGCCAGGGCGTGCTGAAAACAGGATTCCGCCTCTGTAGGGGCGTTTCGCGAAACACCTCTATCACCCTCGGCCGGCATCATCTCGACAGGCTCGATGCACCGCAGCAGGAGTTCGCCCTTGAGCCGATACAACTCCGCCTCGCAGTACCGTTCGCCGGCCTGATCCACGGTGGCCAGCGCCTGCGCCACCGCGCTCAGCCCCTCTTCGGGCAGGCCGGCCTTGCCGTACGCCTCGGCCAGCAGGAGGAGTGACAGGGGCCGTGCCAGCTCCGCCTTTATCGTCTCCACGCCGGCCACGCCGTGGCGCGTCTCTTCAGTCCCCTCCTGCATCTGCCCCTGCTCCGCCAGCGCCCAGCCCCGCGAGAGAGGCAGGAGCGCGGTCCACAGCTCAAACCCCAACTCGGTCGCGCGAGTCATGGCCGCCTCGACCCGTTCCTGGGCTGCCTGCGCCTCCCGACGCCACTGATGGAGGAAGGCGGCATGGCCCAGCGCGAAGGCCTCGCCAAGCGGGTGAGACATCTCCCGGGCAAGAGTGACCGCCGCGTCGATCTTCTCCAGCGCCTGGTCGGGATAGCCGAGCAACCAGAGGGCATGTGTCAAGTAGGCCAGACAGACCAACCCGGGGTCCTGTCCGTACAGGAAAGCGTGGGCGTGATGTTCGTCGGGATTGTAGATGGCAAGCGCTCTCTCCAGGTGGCCTCGGGCCGTTGCGAACTCCCCCAGAAATATCAGAGTCACGCCGACGGCCCGATGGGCCTCCAGGAGGTGGGCCGGGTTTTGTTCCTTCTCGGCCAGGCTCAGGAGTTGCTCCCCCAGCTCCCACGCTGTGTGCAACTCTGCGCGCATCGCGTGGAACGCCCACAGTCCCCACAGCACCGGGAAGAGATGCGCTGCCTCCCCGGCCTGCCGGCACAGCGTCAGCGCACGTGAGTAAGCTTCGCCCACCTCCGGGGCAGCGTTCCCTTTGGTGATGCTGTACACACTGCCCAGGGCAATCTGCAATGTCAGTTCCTGCAGGCTGCATTGGGGGGTGGCCGGCTGTACCCTGAGTAAAGCCAGACCATGGGTGAGGTGATCGATCGCCTCGTCGTAGGCGGAGATGCGCGATTCCACCTCGGCCGCCCGCTGGTAGTATGGGATCGCTTGTGCCGGCCTGCCGGCACGCTCGTAGTGAGATGCCAACTGCCCACTCACAACGTCTAGATCGGCGGCATGCACGGACTCCAAGGCCTGTGCGACTCGACGGTGTAACAGCCGGCGCCGCGCCGCGCTCAGCCCGGCGTACGCCACCTCGCGTATCTTGTCGTGGCTGAAGTCATAGGCATCTGCCCCCTGTTCCCGCACGATCCGGCGCTGCCACAGCTCGTCCAGCCCTCGTACCAGCGCGTCTTCGTCGCCGTCGCTCGCCCGGGCCAACACATCGAAGGTGAACTCCCGACCGATGGTGGCCGCCAGGCTGGCCAACCCCCGGGCCGGCGGCGAGAGCTGTACCAGCCGTGCCTGAATCACTGCCTGCACTTTAGGCGATAGCGATAGCGATAGCGATAGTGATAGTGACGGAGGATCACTATCGCTATCGCCGGGCAGTCCCGCGCGCACGGTTTCCACCACAAACAGCGGATTCCCCTCAGTTTCCTCATAGATTCGCGCCGCCAAAGCCGGGGGCAGGTCCCCTCCAGCCACGTGCGCGGCCAGCGCTGCCGTGTCGGCTGCATCCAGCGGTTTCAGCTCGATCTCTGTCAATCTCTGGCTGCGCCGCAGGGCCAGCCGCAGCGATGTCAACGGGTGCTCAGGACCTATCTCTTCGGGGCGATACGTGCCGACGATGAGCAGCCGCGCCTGGGGATCGAAGCGCAGCAGGTAGTGCAGCCACTCCAGCGTCTCCTGGTCACACCACTGCAAGTCGTCGATCACCAGTAGCAGCGATTGGCCGCTCGCGAGGATGGCCCGCGCCAGGGCCTCGAACAGCCGCTGGCGCTGCCACCTCTCGGTCAGGGGGCTTGGTGCGGGCAGGTCAGCGCGCTCGGCTAGCAGTTCCGGCAGCACCCTCGCCACCTCGGTGAGCCACATATCCTCCAGTGCCGACAACGCCGGCCCAAGCGCATCCGAGCGCAGCCAGGCGGCCACCGGTGCGTAGGCCAACGCCCCCTCGGCCGCGTAGGAGCGCGTCCGTGAAGTGGCGATCCCTTGGTGAGCAGCCCAGTCGATAAGATCCTCAGCCAGGCGCGTCTTGCCGATTCCTGTCTCGCCAGCCACCAACACAAGATGAGGGCGTCCTCGAGCGGCTCTGCGCCACGCTGCCTGCAACTGCTGCCACTCCTGATGGCGTCCCACCAGAGGCGGACTGGCGGCCAACGCTGCTGGGGGCCTCGCGCCAGGTTCCGCCTGCGTCTCCACGTTCAGCAAGCGCTCATACATCTCGCGGGTTGCCGGGCTCGGCTCTACGGTCAGTTCGCGCTGCAAGACCGTGGCGCAGGTGTGGTAAGCACGCAGGGCGCCGGCACGGTCGCCGCTCAGGGCACGCAGGCGCATCAACTGGCGATAGGCCGCCTCGTGCAGCGGGTCATGTCGCAGCAGGCGCTGGGCATAGCGGATCGCCGTGGGGTAATCACGCTGGGCTTCCAGCAATTCGATCAGCCGTTCCAGTGCTCGGAGAAACGCCTGAGACAACCGTTCGCGCAGGGGAAGAATCCAATTGTCGTAGCAGCCGGGCAGCAGGTCGCCCCGGTACAGCCCTACTGCCTCCTCCAACGCTGCTCGAACGGCGGTCTGATGGCCGGCCCCTCGGGCTGAGCCCCGTGCCGGGGCGGTGTCTCGGGACGAAGCCTGCTCCGCCTCATGTGCCTGAGCGATGGCTCGTTCGAACTCGGCTACGTCGAGAGTGAAGGCGGCATCAGGCCCCCACTGCAACGTCTTGACATCGACGTGTAGAAAACGATCGGCATCGGGCAGGGCGCGGCGCAGATGGTACAACTGGTTGCGGAGGTTGGTGCGGGCCTGGGCCTCAGTCGAATGGGGCCAGAAGATGAAGGCCAGGTGTTGGCGGGAGTGAGGAGCCGCGCGATGCATTACAAGGTAAGCCAGCAGCGACTGCAAGCGGGGCGTATTGACACCCGTCACATTCTTTTCACCGTAGACGATGCGGAAGTCACCCAAAAGCTGAATGGTTAACGGCGGAATGGTGACGCTGATCTTGTTCTGCGGTATCTGTTCCACGGCCCCCCCCTGTACTATAGACCTTCAGATAATGTTTTTGACAAATAGCCTCTCGGCAAGCGCGAAAAT